>JAKEFK010000189.1 GCA_022616075.1 bacterium | reverse complement strand
GAGACGGCATTATTCCTGGATAAAAACAGCCCGCAGTACATCGGGGGAATTCTTGAGATGTGCAATGAGCGGCTTTATAAATTCTGGTCCGATCTCGGACCTGCGCTAAGAACCGGCCAACCGCAGAATGAAATCAAACACAGCCAGAAGCCGATGTTCGAAACTCTTTATGAAGACTTGCCCCGTTTGGAACAATTCATGGGAGCCATGACCGGATTGTCGCGGGGGAATTTCATCGCGCTCGCTGAAAAATTCGATTTTTCGAAATACAGGACCCTCTGTGACGTTGGTGGCGCGACCGGATTGCTGTCCATTGTTGTCGCTCAACGCCATCTTCATATTCAGTGTATCTCCTTCGATTTGCCTCCAGTGGAACCGATTGCAAAGAGGTCCATCGAACGGGAAGGCCTGTCCGATCGAATCAAACCAGCTTCCGGAGATTTCTTCAAGGAAGGTTTGCCAAAGGCTGACTTGATCACCATGGGAATGATTCTTCATGATTGGAATCTTGAAAATAAGAAACATCTCATTCGTCTTGCTTACGATGCTTTGCCTGATGGCGGAGCATTGATTGCGGTTGAGAATCTGATCGATGATGAGCGGCGTGAAAATGTTTTCGGACTGTTGATGTCGCTCAACATGCTGATCGAGTTTGGTGATGCTTTTGATTTTACCGGTGAAGATTTCTGGCGCTGGTGCAAGGAAGCAGGATTCAAACGCTATGAAGTGATTCATCTCGCAGGTCCGTGCAGCGCTGCGATTGCATACAAATAGCTCTTTAGTTGAAACGGTTTGCGGGCGAGTCGCGCGCACCACTTCGTTTAGACAATTCTTGCCTTGAAGCTATTTGATTACACCTTCGCGCCCGACCATTCGGCGGAGCAATCCGGTTTGTCCTGCATGATACGTTTCATGGAACTGCAGGATAAACAGCGATTCTTCTATCGTTTTTCCGATGCCAGGATCAGGGGATGGCGCATTCAATTGCTCTTCCGTGAGCTCCGACAAAGTCGTCAGGATCCGTTCTTGTGAACGGTCGAGATCGACGACCATATTGGTGAGATTCTGAGCGCGCGAGTCATCTTTAATTGGCTCAGAACCCCGACGATAAGTTGCAGCCTTTTCCTGATTCCAGAAGGGTTCCCGGTTCAGCATTTGCAGCGCCGCATTTCGAGTGCTCAAAATGTGACCCAGTACCCAGTTTAAACAGTTGCCGTCAGCTTCCGGCTGCAACAAACTTTCATCGTGTGTGATCCCTTCAAGATTTTTTTTCAGCACCTGGTAGCTGACTCCAAAAAGTTTTTTCAATGCCTCTGTGCTCGTGGTATTCATAACTTCTCCTTTTGTCTTAGATTTACATCGGTGACCAGCGCGATCGCTTCCATGACAGCGCGAAATCCTGCCATCTGTCTGTCGTTGACTCCATCTCTGATGCGTTGCTCAAACGCCTCCAGCATTTTCTGAAGTTTTCCTGCAAGTTTTCGCCCTTCCGATGTCAGTTCAACCGTAAATGACCGTCTGTCGCTGGGATTGATTTGTCGTGTAATCAAGTCACGCTCCGCTAATCGATCAAGAATACTGGTGAGGGTGGATGGCTTATGCCCGAAGACTCGCTCGATCTCTGAAACAGGACAGGGCGCATAACTTTTGAGATAGGAGAGAAGATGACTTTCCACAGGGCTCACTCCCAACTTCTCGGTCTCCCGTTCCAGATAGATCGTGACCTGACGGCTCGCTTTGTGGAGGGGGGACAGAAACTGAAATTGCATGTCGTGCTTTTCCTCCTCGAAATAATACGAAATCGTAGTATACGAAAACGTAGTATAATGTTTAGCGGTGAAGAAAGCAAGGGCAGGGATTGCCCCTACCCTTTTTGTGCAGGCTAGATTCTTAGTGAATGAGGTTTTTGTCGATCGCCTCTAACGGGTCGAAGCCAAGCCGTTGCCGAATCATTCGGCGGACGCTGTCGGGCAAAGTGATTTTGCCGGTTCTCTTGCGATGGGGTTGCGGCGAATAGGACGCAATGGCGGCAGGATCGGGGATCGCCAGGAAGGCTCGTCCTTCCCCTGCGCCATCGACTGCTCCTCCTGAGATTTCCCCGGAGTCATTGATGTCATTCGCGTAGACGAGATATATGGAACCGGGCGGTACGAGTTCATTGAGATCCATCATTACGCCATCTTTATACAGGAAGGCCCGGACTCCTGATGCGCCGATTGATAACCCGACGATATCGCCAAAGCTATTCATGCCGAAGGGCAAACTAATCACGTCATCGTCCACAGCGCCAATATCTTCAATCGGTTCACCTTCAACCCCACTCCAGGAGAAAGTATGCGCACTTAAACCGCCACCTCCTGAAACATTGGAAAATCCAGTCACTTCTCCTTTGTTATTGATTGCCGTTGGTGTATGCCAGGCCTCGCCTCCAAGATTTCCCATGTCATGCGGAACCTCATTATTCCAGATCACGGCGTGTTTCGCACTGAATCTTCCTTCAGCTCGGTCGCAATCACCCGAAATGCCCACGACCTGTCCTTTGTCGTTGATTGCCGTTGCTGCGGAGGTTGAATCATCTCCGAACGGGAGAAGCTCCTGTACCAGATTCTTCTTGGGCTCCCATAGAACGGCTCTGAATTGAAATATTTGGTCAGTCGTGGGATTGCAAGTTGGATCTTCGAAGGTGTTTTCAGCCCAGCCGACGATTTGACCTTGGTTGTTGGCGCCCGCCGCGTATCCATTATTTCCTCCGAGCGTGGGAAGTTCCGTCATGACGCCCTTATCCCATACAAATCCCACACACTTACGATCAGAACGTTCCGCAAAAAAGCCTCCGCAGCTCCATCGTTCGGCATACGGATCTTCCTCGGCGGTTTCGGATATGCCCACGATCAAACCGTTATCGGCCTTTACCGGCCAATAGACACCGCTGCTCGGGCCGCCGAGTGTGCCGAGATCTTCT
>JAKEFK010000188.1 GCA_022616075.1 bacterium | reverse complement strand
TTCGCGCGCGGACCGAATTATTCAACAACCTCTGTCTGCGCTCCGTTATTCAGCTACGTACCCCAGCGCTTCCAATTGTTCCTTCGTTGCTTCATCCAATTCCGGACGGCTTGAGGCGTCGAGAACGAATTTTGCGGAAATGTCTTTACTCGAACTTAGCATTTTTGCGTAAAACTGTTTTAATTCTTTGACCTTTTCCGGATTCTGCTCCGCCAGATTCTTTACTTGCTCAGGATCATCGGCAACATTGTAGAGTTCATCCTTAACAGCTCCGGACAGCGAAAAGATACAGCTCCAATCCCCTTTCCGAACGCGCGTCGCTGCATTTTGTTCAGCGATCAGAACGCGCTCGTTTTCAATCCGGCCCGCTCCCTGAATCACAGGCAGCAGGTTTCGGCCCTGAAAAGGAAAAGCGCGACCGAGCCCCAAAACTTCAAAAACGGTCGGCATTACGTCAACGCCCATCACCGGTTCAGCAATTCGCTTCGAATCAAGTCCAGGCATCTGCAGAATGAACGGGATCCTGAGCTGCACTTCATAAAGGAGATTGTGTCCCACGTAACGGCGTTCACCGAGGCTTTCTCCATGATCCGACAACAAAATAATCATGGTTTCGTCGTAGATCCCGAGATCCTTCAAATGGCTAAACAGACGCCCCAGGAAATCATCAACAAAATTGACCGATCCGGAATATAAATCACGAATGTAACGCGTATCCTCTTCGGTCAGCGTAATTTTGTTGTAATAGTTGTCGCCACATTTATTGGATGGATCCACCGGACCTTGATACCAGCTTGCAAATTTTTCAGCGTACTGTTTCGGAGGACTGTAAGGACAATGCACTTCGTAAGTGTGAACGAAAAGAAAGAACTTCTCCTTGTAATTTTGACTCAGCCAATCTCTCGCCCCGTGTTCGATAAACTGCAATTTGGATTCATCCCTGTTTTTCTTTTTGCTTTTCGGAGCTTCCCAGTAAGAATCGAACCCTTTCGAAAATCCGAATTTCTCACCGAGCTGACCTCCACCTACAAATGCAGCGGTCTTGAACCCTTTGGACTGCAAAATCTCCAGCGGAGACCGGTTTGTTTCCGTTGGCACCGTTTCTTTTGTAGTTTTGTGGATCGCAGGGTAAAGAGAATAGAGAATCGATTTGTGTGAGATCGCTGTGGAAGGACCTTGTGAAGTTGCAGAATCGAAAACAATGTTTTGTTTTGCAAAGCTGTCAATATTGGGACTCGCCTTCATTGCGGGGTTATAACAACCCAGGAAATCCGCGCGCAGGGCGTCTATGGAAATCAGAATCACTTTGTCGATTTTTTTACCCGCGTGAGGTTCCCCGTTGCAGCCCGCGAGGATCAGAAGAAATAGTAGTGGCAGAGCATTTGCTATTCTAAAGCACTTCACTTTGTTCCTCTACAAAGATCACAACTAAAGATATGGGTTTCCCTCTGCGTTGCAAACGCTCTGCGAACAGGAAGCAGAGCATTTACGCCTCTAGGGTATGTCCGTATCACAAATGCTCTTTCCTTTGTTTGAATGGTGATTACGCAATCCTGGTAAATGCTCTGCCACTACACCTCTAATACAACCACTGCGGTTGCATGCTCTTCAATGTGCGAAATGGTCACGTGGGCGCGAACAACATTCTTCTGTTGAACCAACGCGAGCGCTTTTCCATAAAACACGATTCTCGGCGCGCCGGAAGGCTCATTGTGAACTTCAATTTCCGTCCAGCTGATATCGCCACCCCATCCTCGCTCCATCGCTTTAAAAGCGGCTTCCTTGGCGGCGAAGCGCCCTGCATAGTGAAGCGCGGCATTTCTCATGGAGGAACAGTACTCGATTTCTACACTCGTGTAGATCCTTTTGAGGAATCGTTCCCCGTACTTTTCGATGGCTTCGCGGATCCTCTGCACTTCAATCAAATCTATCCCAATTCCGGAAATCATGACGGTTTCTCTTTTTTGGAAAGCAAATAAGCTTTGATGAAATCGTCCAGATCTCCATCCAGCACGCGATCCACATCGCCGCTCTCCGCTTTCGTGCGATGATCCTTGACCATTCGATAGGGAGCAAGTACATAGGAGCGGATTTGACTGCCGAAACCTATTTCCCGTTTGCTGTCCTCAATGGCCTGCAATTTTTCTTTCTGCTCTTTCATGTGGTGTTCATATAATCGCGCTTTCAGGACCTTCATCGCCACTTCACGATTGCGAAATTGCGACCGTTCATTTTGACATTGAACAACAATCCCGGTTGGCAAATGTGTGATGCGGACAGCGGAATCAGTGACATTCACATGCTGACCTCCAGGGCCACCCGCGCGATAGGTATCAATTTTCAAGTCCTTGTCCTCCACCTTTATTTCGATATCTTCTTCAATATCCGGATAAAGAAAAACGGAAGCAAAAGAAGTATGGCGCCGCTTGTTGGCATCAAATGGAGAAATCCGGACCAACCGGTGCACGCCTGCTTCCGCGGAAAGATAACCGTACGCATAGGGACCGTTGATGGCAATTGTTGCGCGGCTGATTCCGGCTTCATCTCCCGGATTACTATCAAGCACCTGAGCTTCATAGCCTTTCAAATCGGCCCACCGCAAATACATGCGCAGCAGCATCGCCGCCCAATCCTGCGATTCCGTGCCGCCGGCGCCGGGATGGATGGTCAACAAAGCATTTCGATGATCGTTCTCTCCCGAAAGGAGCGCCTTAATTTCAGCATCATCAACTTTCGTTTTTAGCTGCTGCAAAGATTTCTTGATTTCTTCATCGACGGATTCCCCTTCACCCGCAAGCTGAAACCACACATCCAGATCCTCTACATTCAGCTGATAACTCTGGAATTCCTCGATGACTTCGTTTAAACGCGCGCGCCGTTGCAGCACGCTTTGCGCATTCTGCTGGTCCTGCCAGAAATCCTCTGCAGCAATCGTCTTCTCGATTTCCTGCAGCTCCTGCTTCTTGTTTTCTATTTCAAAGATAACCTCTGAGATGAGAGATTTTTTCTTTTACTTCTTCAAAAACTTTGATCGGATCTTCTTGCAAGTTTTCCTCCATTCATTCAAATAGTAGGGGCGACCCTTGTGGTCGCCCTTCAAGGGCAGGGACAAGCCCTGCCCCTACCGGCAGGACAAGTCGCGTCCCAAAACGGCGATACAAGAAGATCTTACAATAAGATCTTTAAGTCAACTCTCATCCCCAGCTTTAAGGGCACTTCCTGCAAGAATTTCACTTTCACCGGGAGAATCTTCTGATCCACAATCACCGCCGGATCTTCAGGATCGGAATTGCGCGATTTCAGAGCCTCGCTTACCTCATAGATCTGCGCTTGAAATGTCTGGTCCGGATAGGCATCGGAGGTTACCACCGCTTTCAATCCATGTTTGATGCGGCCTGCATCCATTTCATTGATTTCCGCTTCCACAATCATTTCGGAGAGATCCGCCACTTCAATAACGGGCGTGGCTGTGTCGGCAAATTCAGAAGCATTCAAATATCTTCGAATGACAATGCCATCCAGGGGCGACTTCAAAAAAGTTTTTTCATAGGACGCTTTCAGCGAATCCAGAGCAAACTTCTGCGACATCATCTCGGCATGCGCGGCTGCAATCGTTTCTTTCCGCTCTCCGCGGCTGAACTTTTTAAAGCGTTCCTGAACTGCGGACAGTCCCGCTTCTGCCTTTTTCCGCTCCGCTATCGTGACATCGTAGCGCGATTGAGAAACCACCTGTTCCAGAAAAAGCCGGCGGTCCCGTTCTTCGTTGCGCCTTGCCAGCTCCAGCTCCGACTCAGCCCTGCGAACTTCGGCAGACGCTTCTTCCACTTCCTCACTTCGATAACCGGAGGCCAGTTCCCGGTAACGGGCTTCGGCCATCCGGTAGGATTCTTCCGTTTGAAAAATGCGGCTGTGGAGATCGGCGTTGTATTGAATAGCGAGCAGTTGCCCTTTTTTGACCGGGGCAAGGTTATCAACGAAAATTTTCTCCATTCGGCCCGCCACTTCTGCAGAAAGGAGCGCGCGGCGGTCCGGTTGAACGGCAATCCGCCCTTCCGCGGACAGAGATTCGGCCACTTTCGGCGCCGCTTTTGAGGTCTGCTCTTCGCCGGACCACAAAAACCAGGCACCGGCAAACAGAAATAGTACTATAGTTATAGTAACGATCTTATGCATAGGCCACCTCCTGAATGCGGCCATCTTCGATGCAGACCGGGCGATGCTCGATTCGATGGATACGGGGATCGTGCGTGACAATGACAACGGATTTGTTTCGTTCGCGCGCCAGACTTTCAAACAATGCCAGAATTTCTCCGCCGGTCCGGGAATCCAGGTTGGCCGTCGGCTCGTCCGCGAGGATCAACGGCGGATCGCCCGCCAGCGCGCGGGCAATCGCAACCCGCTGTTTCTCGCCGCCGCTGATATCAGCAGGCAAGAATCGCGCGCGTTGCGATAAGCCGACAAGGTCCAACAGCTCCGCCGCCTGCCGGGAAAGAACTGTGCCGGGAACACCCTTCAGCTGAAGAGCCAGTTCCACATTTTCCTGAACGGTCAGTGAACGAAACAGATTATAAGCTTGAAAAACAAATCCAATATACTTTCGTCTGATCGCGGGTAAGAAAGTTTCATCGAGAACCGTGATCGAATTTCCGTCGATAGTTAGTTGCCCGGCGGTCGGATGCAGGATACAACCCAGAATGGAAATGAGCGTCGTCTTGCCGCTTCCGCTTGGCCCCATGATGCTCACCACTTCACCGGGAAAAAGTTCAAGTGAGGCATTCTGCAAGGCCACAACTCTTGTAATCGAATTTGGATCACCATAAATTTTTTCCAGATCGATTGCCTGAAGTATAGATTTCATAACAGACTCCTTATCCTTTAAACACTTCGACCGGATCGATCGATGCGACGCGTCTTACGGAAATCGTTGCGGCAAGACCGCACATGAAGAGAGTTAAAAGAAATGTTCCCACATAAAGCGCGGGGGGCGCATCGATTTGCACAGTGAGAGGTTTGACGATCAAAATGATCTGCTGAAGAATGGTTGCCAGGACAAATCCAGCAACCGCTGAAAATCCGGCCTGTTTTAAAATGACGGAATATACATGAGAATTTTTAGCGCCGATTGCTTTTAAGGTTCCGTATTCGCGGATGTGATCCATGGTTGCGGAGTAAATCGTTTGGCTCACAATCACCAATCCCACGATGAAACCCATGAATGCGTTGCCGAAGAAGCCGGCGCCAATACCGGTTTGCCAGGTCCAGTAATCGCGGGTTTTTTTCGCCCAATCTTTGCTGGTATGCACATCGTAGTTTCGAAAGCGTTGTTGCAACTGCTTCTTCACGCTCTCCACTGAAAACCCGGGCGCCACCTTCACGACGATGTAAGTAGTTTTGCCCGCAAGCTGTTCAGGCACGATCCGCTGAGCCGATTCGTAACTCGTAAAAATGTAAGGCGCTGTTGTAAAGGACATGATGCCGCGCGTGGTCCCGGCGATCCTGACTTTTTTTCGAACCAGCTCGCGATTCTCTCCCACTTGCATACGGCCGAGCCGCTCCATTGCGGTTTCATCAACAAAAATCGCATCACTTCCCCGCAGATCTTTTACATCTCCTTGAATCACGTTCCATGGTCTCCCCACTTTTCCGTTTAAGTCGAATCCGATGATTTCGATTTGCTCTGTTCCACCATTTTCTAATCTCATGTAAGCGAATTGTTGAATGAGATTTTCCGCCCACTCCACACCTTTCACCGATCGCGCTGCGGTCACGAGAGATTCCGGAAAAGGATTTACCATGTCGAAGTTCTGCGAATTGCGGGCCATGATCCAGATATCGCCCGCCGAATGTTCGATCACCGTTGAGGAGTTGGATGTCATACCAAGGAACATGCCGACCTGAATGAGAATCAGGACCACAGAAAAGGAGATTCCTGTAAGAGTTATCGTCAGACGAATGCGATCGTGAATCAGATTCTTAAAAGCAAGTCTCCACATATGAACTCCCAAAAACGAGCTTCAACTATAATATACGTCATAAACTGACCAATGTTCATTGAACATCGGTCAAAGACTATACGGAGTTCAGCGGAAAGTCAAATGTGCGGTAAAAGAAGGAAAAGGCGAGGCTAACTAACCAGTCGCCTCGCCTTGAATAAGAACTGCGGTCATAAAATGGGATTACTCTTCTTCTTCATCCTCATCCCATTCTTCATCTTCGTCATCTAGATCTTCGTCGTCCCAGTCTTCGTCTTCATCCCAGTCTTCATCATCTTCATCCCATTCTTCATCATCATCCTCATCCTCTTCATCATCCCACTCTTCTTCGTCTTCATCCCAGTCCTCTTCCTTCTTGTCCTTGTCATCATCTTCATCCATCAATCGAAGAAAAGAATCTGAAGGAGAAAAAGGAGATTTCATCCTACTAGTTGAATCATTTTCCATTAATAAATCGAGATCGAGCATCCAGGTGTCTCCTTTTGAAATAACTGCATTGGAATTCATCAGGACAGGTTCGTTTGCAGGAAGCATTTCAGGCACAAAATTTGTCGTTTCAACAAACTTCTTTTGAATTTTAAAATGGCTCCGCAAAGGAACAGCTACATTCGCATCCACGAGATAGAACAAATGGTCCTTCATTCCCACACCTCTCTGAAAGTAAAAGGCAGTATAACTACAACAAATGTGAATTGTCAACAAACGGAACAGTGGATCTTTCTCGACGAGAGATTGCAGATTTTCTGCAGTAGGTCTGAACATACGCCCTAATCTAGTCCTGACCATTCAGAATGCAAGGAAAGCTGTTACTACAAAATTAGAATGAATGGATGTTAACGCAAGCGGAAGGAAGTAATCGATGCCACAGCGAGGCAAAGCAGTCCGTTAAAAAGAAGCCACGCCGCTTCCAGGATGGAACCGGGAATCCAGCTTAAACCTGCAACGGGTGAGGCGGCTTGCACGATCAGAAACGCTGCGGCCCCCGAAGCAAAGCCCACTGCAAGACCGATGCTCCGTTTCCATGGATAGGCGATCAGTGAAATCAGCAATACCGGTAAAACGCTCCAGAAAAGAGGATTCGCTCCAGCGCCAAAGAAAGCCGGCCATTCCAAAATTGAAGTCGATAAGAAGGAAGGGAGCCATTTGCCCAGGAAAAAGAGGCCCGTGGCGCCCAGGAGCAATCCCAGAACGGAACCGAAACCAAGCCGCACCTTTTCCGTAGAACTACGTCCACGATTTATAAGAGCGATCAAAAGCAAGAATAGCAGGAGCGCTACGGAGAAGATTTTAACTTTCCTAAAAGAGAAGGCTGAACGGAGTGCGGCGTTCACATTCAGGACGCCGGCACCATATTTTTCGGAGGAACCACCCTGCACTTTTGTCGCAGAAGACTCAAGGTATTCCCGAACTTTATCTGGATCCTGAATACCATGGGAAACAAGAAGCGCAGCCGCTGCAGCGACATGCGGAGTTGCCATCGACGTTCCCTGGAACAAGAAGTAGCCCTGTTTCGTGGGATCCTGCGGATTCAAAGTGTTTTGCAAAACGCCGTCCATCAAACCATCCCCGTTCTGGTCGACGTTCATATCGCCGCCTGGAGCGGCAATCGTCAAGCCTTTGCCGTAGCTGGAGTACCAGCTCAGGGTGCGATCAAAGCGGACCGCCGAGACCGATATGCATTCCGAATATTTCGCAGGGTAACTCAAACCGGATCGGCCACTATTTCCCGCAGCGCAAACGATCGTCACTCCTTTTTCTTTTGCATATTTAATGGCCTTATGCAAAACGAAGCTGGGGAACGGCCCACCGAGACTCATGTTAATAACCTTTGCTCCATTGTCGGCAGCGTAACGAATAGCGGCCGCGATATCCCCGTAAGTTCCAAAGCCGCGGGAATTCAAAACCTTCAGCGGCATGATTTTTACGTTCGGGGCGACTCCTGCAACTCCGACTTTGTTGTTTGTCAGCTGCGCGATTGTCCCTGCAACATGAGTCCCGTGACCATGATCATCGCTGGCATGTTCATCGCCTGATATGAAATTGTGTGGTTTTGCGAATTGCGTTTCGCCCAGATCCTCCACGCGAAAACGCGATCCATGCTTTTCGAACGCGACTCCTGTATCGATCACGGCAACAATAACATCGCTGCCACGCGGAAAATCCCATGCTTCCTTCATCCCAATGATGTCAAGGTGCCACTGATGTTTGTAGTAAGGATCGTTGGGGACGTAAAGGGCTGTGGCGTAATAGTTAGGCTCGACGGCATCTACCTCGTTATATCTTTGAAAATTGTTGCTGAATGTGGCAAAGTTAAACACTTTCAACCATTTTTCTTCCCTCGAGAGCCAGGAGTACTCGCTGTTATCTAAACCAAGAATGGAAAGAATTTCATTGATTCTTGAGAAGGCCTCGTCATTCTCGAAATCGACAAGGAGTTCCCCGCTGTCCGCTGCGGGCGCGGAATATTCAAAGGTGGGATCGCTGACAATCTCCTGAGCGGTTACAGCGAAGGGAAACAGGAGCAAAAGCAAGGCAAGCGACTTTCGCATCATAGTAATAATAACGCTTTCCATGGAAAAAAGATCCAAATTTCAACCGCAGAGCACGCTGAGAACGCAGAGAAAAGAGGAAATATTTTTTTCTCAGCGACCTCGGCGTCCTCAGCGGTGAATTACTTGCAAGAAAAGGGTATTTAGGCTAGTTTATACGGAACATGAAGGCGAAAATCACCGGTCTGGCGACTTATGTTCCGCCGAGGTTGCTTCGCAATTCTGACCTGGAAAAGCTGGTTGATACAAACAACGAATGGATACTCGAACGCACCGGGATTGAAGAGAGGCATGTCGTCGACAAAGGTGTAGCCACCTCGGATCTTGCGGCAGAGGCGATCAAGAAACTGCTGAAAGAAAAGGAGTTATCACCGGATGATATTGATCTTGTGATTGTTGCCACGGTAACGCCGGATATGATGTTTCCTTCCACGGCTTGTCTCGTGCAACACAAGATTGGCGCGACGAAGATGTGGGGATTCGATCTGTCGGCAGCCTGTTGCGGTTTTGTTTTCGCACTTTCAGCAGGGGCTCAATTTGTGCACAGCGGAATGCACCGCCGCGTGCTGGTGGTAGGCGCCGATGTCATGTCGAGCATCATCAACTATTCGGACCGCACAACCTGCGTGCTTTTTGGCGATGGCGCCGGCGTTGTTTTGCTGGAACCCTGTAAAGAAGGGGAAGGGATTATCGACTACCTCCACGAAGTGGATGGTTCCGGCGGAGCCCACTTAAACATGCCGGCTGGTGGGAGCCTGCATCCAACGACTCACGAAACGGTTGAGAAAAGAATGCACTTTGTGCATCAGCAAGGGCAACAGGTTTTCAAATATGCCGTGAAAAAGATGGGGGAATATAGCCAGAAGATTCTGGAGAAGAATCAGATTCCCTTTGAGAAAGTGGACGTGTTCATCGCGCATCAAGCCAACTTGAGAATCATCAATGCGACTGCTGAAAGACTAGGGCTTTCCGATGATAAAGTGATTCGCAACATCCATAAGTACGGAAACACAACCGCAGCAACGATTCCACTCGCCATGCAGGATGCTATTCAAGACAACAAGCTAAAAAAGGACGGCATGCTTCTGCTGGCTGCAGTGGGCGCCGGATATACGGTAGGCGCTATGGTTTTGCGTTGGGCGTATTAGCGTCTGCGCGTCTGGCGTGCGCGCGTCCCCGTGTCAGTAATTCGATAGGTATTTTCGATAGTAATGCATTGCTGCCAGCAACTCCTCCAACGTATCGCCGGGAAATTTTTCCAGCAGAGCATCAGCCAAGACCATTGCAATCATGGCTTCGGCAACCACGCCTGCAGCCGGAACGGCGCAGGTATCGGAACGTTCCACAACCGCTTCTTCCGCCTTCTTCGTCACCACATCGACCGATTGCAAAGGTTTCATCAAGGTCGAAAGCGGTTTCATAAAACCGGTCACGCGGATCTCTTCTCCGTTGGTGATTCCACCTTCCAATCCGCCCGCGCGATTGGTCTTCCTGAAAAAACCGCGTCCCTCTTCAAAATAGATTTCATCGTGAGCCTGACTCCCGGGGGATGCTGCCTGAGTGATGGCGTCACCGAGCGATACAGCCTTGACCGCTGGAACCGATAAAATCGCCTGTGCGATTCTGCCATCCAACTTTTGATCCCACTGAATATGCGACCCTAGACCCGGCGGAACATTTCGCGCAACGACTTCAAATTCGCCGCCGAGCGTCTCCTTGTTCTGTTGAGCGGAATCCACCTGATCCACCATTTGCTGTTCGATGATGGGATCCGTACAGCGAAGCAAATCGCTGTCCTGAACATTTTGGATCCTGTCCCATCCGACGTTCCTGTTCGTCAACGACACCGAACCGATTCGAATCACATGACTCGCGATTTGGATTCCCGCGTGTTCCAGCAGCTGCGCGCAGAGCGCTCCCGAGGCGGTTCTGGCCGCCGATTCTCTCGCGCTTGCACGCTCCAAAATATTCCGCAAATCCTGCTCGCCATATTTCAATCCACCTGCGAGATCAGCATGGCCCGGGCGCGGACGATGGACCGCCCGTTTGGCCTGAGAAGGCTCTTGCCAGGGATTCATGATCTCTTCCCAATTCTGAAAATCGCGGTTACGAATCAGCAAACTGATGGGTGAGCCCAACGTTTTGCCAAAGCGCAAACCGGCGGTGATTTCGACTTGATCCGTTTCAATCTTCATTCGCGCGCCACGGCCATATCCCAGTTGCCTGCGCTTCATCTGGTGTTGCAGTTTTTCCTGTGAAATCGGAAGGTGGGCCGGCAAGCCTTCAAGAATTGCGGTTAATGCGGGACCATGACTCTCTCCCGCCGTCAGTAGCCGCAGTCTACGGAAGCTCATAAGAAAGTGTTCAAAGGGTTGAAAGTGTTTAAGGGTTTAAAAGTGTTTTTACTACGCACTTTGAACACTTTAAACACTTTTAACCCCTTTAACTAATTCTTATTGTGAATCTTGCTCCAGATCTCGATTGCTTTTTTGTGCTTTGGGTCCAGCGCCAGAATTTGCTGAACGTGTTTCTTGGCCGCCGGATACTGCTCGCTATCTCTGTACAGCTCAGCGAGCAGAATGTGGCTATCGATGTTGTTCGTGCACCAAAGCGAGAATTGCAATTGTGGGACTGCTTCTGGCCTGTTGTCCTGGATCACGAGAGCGCGTCCCCATAAATAATAGAAGTACCAATCAAACGGAGAGAATGTGATCCCCTTCTTAATTTCAAGAATCGCAGCGGCCGGATTTCCTTCAAGTTGCTTGCGTGCGCTGTCCTGATATGTCTTTACATACTCATTCCTCTGTTTGATTAATTTGGTCCGGGTAAGTAAGGCATAATCCTTCTCTTCTTTTGCAAGATAGGATAGCGAAGGTCGCAAGAGTTGTCTAATATCAGGGAATTGCGCTGGAAATTTTCCTTTTTGTTCACCGGGCAACCGCTCTTGAAAGAGAACCATAAGCTGTTTTGACTCCGGCGCTCTTTGCCTTTCCAACGTTTTAGCAAGCCAGTAGAGAGCTTGATAATCCGTGGGACGCAGCTCAACCGATTCACGAAAATGACGAGCTGCGTCTTCATTTACTTCTTTTTGAAATTTGCTGATTGCGAGATTAAAACGAAAATCCGGTTCCTCAGGATCCAATTCAACCGCTTTACTCAGATACCATGCCGCGTCTTCGAGCTCATTTTTTGCGACCAGCGAAATTCCGATGTTGTTATAGATCTCTGAAGTCGGTGTTTTCTTTGACAAATCGAACCATTTTTGAACGGCGCCTCCCGGATCCCGAAGCAAATAAAAATTAAGTCCGGAAAGAAAATCAACGCGCACTCGGAATACACCATCTCCTTGAATTTTTGCCAGCGCCTCATTTGATTCCTTGAAACGACCGAGCCGAAAGAGAGCGAGGCCTAGCCTGTAGATCGCTTGCGAGTAACCGGGATGAGCTTCAATGGCCCGTTGAAAGAATTTCACTTTCTCTGAATCGGAGGCTTCCAGCAAACCTTTGATGTAAAGTTCGTATGCATGCAGTGGCACGGAGGAGACATCCGCTCTACTCTCCGATGCTTCAAGTTTTTCTGCAGAGAAATAGCCTTTGAGTCCTTTTTTCAGCGCTGTTTGAACGTGATAAAGCTGGTCGAGAGAGCCGGCCGCCTGAATCGGAGTGCTCAATTTGGAAGAAGAAGTTCGGATTACCCTTGCTTCCACTTTCAAATTTTTTTGTTCGAGATTATAGGTGCCAAACACAATATAGTCAGCGCCGAGGTTTCGCCCGATTTTCAGCATTGTCGCGCGACTCACATGGCCAACATAAGGCAGACGCAGCTCATCAAAAGCCGCCTTTCGTTCGGGGCGTTGAAGGACGTACGCGTTCTTCAATAGCATCTCCTCACTCAAGGATTCGGCAAAACCTTCTCCCAGCCAGTAGATTTGCTGGGTTTTGCTCTCGTTACTAAAGGGAAGAATTACAATTGATTGAAAAGCAAAGACAGGGACAGAAATAAAAACAAACAATAATAGCAATATTGACTTCAAAACCATCTCCTTGAACATGTAGCGCGGGCGTCTCGCCTGCGGAACTCACTCAGCCGGGACGGCCGCGCTACTTTGCTAGAACTCACGCAGCCGGGACGGCCGCGCTACTTTGCTAG
>JAKEFK010000187.1 GCA_022616075.1 bacterium | reverse complement strand
GGTGGAATATAAGAAGGATCAATGCTGGGAATGTTTTTTATCCGGATGTGATAAGCATCGTCTCCATGGCTGAGCGTGCGGTCAATTGTGTGGAAAACGGGCGCTCTGTGGCCGCCCGGCGGACCGAAGTTTGGAATCCACGTGGTGGCGACCGGAATGTTGATTCCCCGAAGGAGATGGAAGAAGAAAAAGGATACACCGTGACATCCTTGCATCCAGCTGGAAACATCTCCCGGTGGATCCAGCCGTGGAGTTCCTTCGAGAATCCGTCGAAGTGGCGGGCTTCCACTGTATTGCCAGTGATTATAGGCGTCTTCTGCCAGCAACATTCCGGCAGAGTGCTTCATAGTTTCACGGCTCCATTTCAGGACTCTACTAATACTGTCGTAATGCGTCATCCGGATCATATTCTCATGAACAAGGAATTCAAAAATTCTTTTGGGAGGAGAATTCGTGATATCACCGTACGGCCACCAGCCGTTGAAAACGACAGGAGTTGGATTAGACAAAGTTACGGCATCAAAATGGCCTGCATGAAAAATGAAGTGCGAGGAGAACAATTGGACAAGATCGAAGAAAGAGTAGTTCAAAACGGACCATGGAACAAAACCGCCGATTTCCAGCGCCAGACTGTGCGCTACTGTTTGAATGTAGAGGTTTAATGCATCATACCGGCTAAAGGAGGTCACGGCTGCCTGACCAACTTGAAGGTGTACCTGATTGATAGGAGGATCCACAAGGATAGGGCCATTAAACTGTGTCAGGTCAGAATTCAGCCACTGCCAGTATTGATAAAACGTGACGTTGAGATAGTTCCTCATGAGGAAGTCCCACTCGTCATAGTTCAGAGTGTCGACTTCTCCCGTTTCCAGATTTACTTCTTCCCACATGAGAGCAAACCGCACGCCTGGATTCAACTCTAACCAGCATTCCAGCACTTCACCGTTGGGCGTAATGCCTGGTACATCGACACAATAGTTTTCCCAATCAAAAGGCTGTGGTCCGCCGGAATGCTTCCATGTCTCCCACCAGGGGTGCAGGTGCTTGAGTAGATGCTGATCAAAGAGAGCGTCTTGCTTGCGTTGAGCATCCGCCTTACCCAGTTTGGCTTCCGTTGAAAAGCCGCGTGTATAAAGCGGTCCCGGCTCGTAAAGAGCAAGTGGATTGTCCGAAAATTCGATTTCTTCGAAATGATCGGCCGGAGTATCGCTGGAATGATCTGCGATCCCAACCAGAATCGATGTTACGTTTCCGCGTGTCCCATCGACTCCCACCGCGACAGCCTCGATTGTTTGATACGCCGCGATCTCGCCAACCAGCTCTGTTGTTAGAACCGCTATTTTGACACCGTACGCGGGAAGCACAAGAAACTGCCGTTCGAAAAAGATTTCGATCTGCTGAACACCGATCGGATCGATGGCGGTAATGGAAACATCAAATGGTTCACCCACCACAATGATAGGAGATACGCGAAGACTGGTAATGTTCAATCGTTCGGCACAAAGTGTTCCGGAAACAAACATCAAAGCGAAAATAAGTAACGAAATTGTTTTCATTTTTGAGCTCCCGGGGTCATGGCAAACTGAAGGCGAAATAGTCATTGGCCTCGTTTGCGTCCTCAATATTTGTGGAGTTCTGATGCCAGAACTGATCGGCAATCACGGCTGTGGCGCTTAGCCCATTGTTGGATCCATAAATTGCATGGAACGCGCCAGCATTGTTGAAGCCGTCCTGATCTTCATACGGAACACCAATCACCAGGTCCTCTTTGCTGTCGTTGTTGAAATCGCCGGCAGCAAGTGAATAGCCGAACCTATCATCGAACTCTCGAATGTTTTCAATGTCCGTACTATCCTGATGCCACATTTGATTGCCGACGATCGCAAGCCCATACGAATTAAGCCCATAAATTGCGTAAACGGCTCCTGCATTTGCAACACCTAATACGTCTTCAAACGGTGTGCCGACAGCGAGGTCATCCCTTCCATCATCATTAAAATCGCCAGCAGTTAGAGACCAACCAAAACCGGCCGGTGATCCGTTGTAACCAAGTAAATCCCAGGTCCAGTATTGAGTCGGAATTGGAACGTCATCATTTCCAAGTCCCTCATTGGACCCATAGATAACGTGCACGCATCCTGCCGATTGCGCCGAACCAAGATCTTCTTCAGGTACACCGATCACCAGATCGTCAAAGCTGTCATTATTAAAGTCTCCGACGGTCAGGACTCTTCCAAAATGATCGTGAACCTCTTCGTCGTCTTCTACTCCGTTATCACCCTGGCGCATTCTAAGGTTGCTCAGAACAATAGTAGAAAGGCCCTCCTGTTCTGAACCATGGATTACATAAACTGAGCCACTATGTTGAGCTTCGTGTGATTCCCATGGACTTCCAATTGCAAGATCGTCCAATTCATCTCCATTAAAGTCGGCTGCTGTCAAACTCCATCCAAAGAAGTTGAAAGGATCGGCGCCGCCCAGAGAGTATTGGTTTGGTTGATTTGCATATCGTTCAAAACAGCAGTGGGACTGATACCATTTTGCGAACCATAAATGATCTGGACCGCTCCGGCATCCTCTTTTGACCCAACATCTTCAAAAACAATGCCGATAGCAATATCGTCAAAGTTGTCCCCGTTAAAATCGCCGGCGGAAAGGGCATTCCCAAAATAATCTCCCCCCTCAGCAAAACCGGCGACGTCCGGAGAATCCTGGTTGAAGAACTTACCAAGGTTCGATCCTCCAGTAGTGAGACCATTTGAGGATCCATAGAGGATTTGAATTGCTCCGCTGTAGACCAGACGGATACCGTTAAAATGATTCTCCCCCGGAATGCCAATGGCGAGATCATCATATAGATCGCCATTGAAGTTACCGACGGCAAGCGCTGCGCCGAAACGATCCTCAGTCTGGGGAGAATCAGGTACGTTCGGTGAATCCTGGGTCCATAACTGGTCCGGGATTGGCGAAACAGCGTTCAAGCCTCCACCGGATCCATAAATAACAGTTACAGCTCCGGCATTTTGAACGCTGCCGATATCTTCAAGCGGTTTGCCGACAGCAAGATCCGCAAAACCATCATTGTTGAAATCACCAAGAGAACCTGCCGCTGTCACAGCAGAGTTCAATAACAGAAATAAGAACGCAATAAAGAACAGATTTGCCTTCATCATTAGTCATCCTCCCTTTTTAGCTTCAATTTCAGGCAGCGTCTCCTTAAAGACGCAGGAAAAAGAAAAATTCCATGCAGAACTAGATGGAAATTCCTTTTTTGGTGCGTCTTTACGTAAGGACTCGAGATTGCGAGCGAATGAACTGGATGATATCCCGTGCGCCCGTATCTGTTCTTTGCGGCTTTTCGAGTAACTTCAAGGAGGAAAGAATGAAAATCCACTTACTAGTCATGGCAATTGCCCTTCTGGTGCTGACCGCTTCGTCAGACGCCGTAACTCTGATTTCCCCACCCGTACAAAATGACGGGAACACGGTATCCTGCACCGTCTTTAACGTAAGCACTGACCCTGTGGAGGTAACCGTTACGCTATTCGATGGTTCCGGCCACCCAGTTGTCACTAACACAGGTCCTATCTTTCCGGGTGTAAGTAGCGACTTTGTTGCAGGTTTCAGTAACGATACTTTTTACTGCAAATTCACATTTTCAGGGAAGAGGAGTAGCATTCGCGGTTACATACGGCTTTTCGTTAACGGAAATTCAGTCCTGGTTGAGGAAGCCCGGTAAGAGTCGATAGCAAACATCTGAACTGTCGCCAGGTCTACGATCCAATATCAGACGAGTTGGAACGCTCAATTTCCGGAGCCTACCAATTCGAATGGACCCCAATAGTATGGATTGCTGTATGCCGCATAGCCTGAACCGGACTCGGCGGATCGGATGAATTCGAGTTTGGCTTGTCTTAAAGATTCTGTTTTGCTTTTTCCACTTTTCATGTGGACGTAGAAACGTTTCATCAGGTCCGCCGTTGATTTATCATCAACGTTCCAAAGAGTAACAACGACGTCTTTGGTGCCTGCGTAAAGGAAAGCTCTCATTAAACCTACGATTCCTTCTCCCCCTACCAGCTTTCCCAGTCCCGTTTCACAGGCCGACAGTACGACCAGATCAGCATTTAGATTGAGATTCACTATTTCATGCATCTGGAGTATCCCATCTTCTTCCGCTTCTTTCGTTTGCGAAAGAATGATTCCGGAACGCCGCGGAAATTCTTCGTCTACCACAGCATGGGTCGCCAAATGAATGATCTTGTACTGGAGAATGGGCTCTTTTTTAAAATTCGCTTCGGTGGCTTGTTCACCAAAATAAAGTGTGGACGCCGTTTGCGGATACAAAGCACTGATCCCTTCTACTTCAAGCCTTGCATATTTCAACCTGCGCAACTGGCTGAGCGACCTTTCCTGATTCGAGCTGTCAGACAGCAATTCAGGATCGGCAAATGCAAGAAGCTGGGTCCGCGAGCGATTTTCCGTTCCCTGATTCGTTCTCAGATTTGCCCAGATTGTAGCAGACGGGGCGTAAGAAAATTGGTACCGTTTGAGCAACAATTCATCTCTTTCCGTGATCAACGTTTCCAGGGGAACATAATGTAGAACACTATCCGGGATCACAATCCAGCTCTTTTTGCTCCTAATCGTCTTTTGCACAGGACTGAGAAGCTCCAGGAATAGCGCACGAGCCAAATCTTGATATTCACGATGCGTGCTCTCTGCATTTCCACTTCTGGAACTTACCGGAGGACGGCTAATAGCAGCTTTATATTTCTCAACCCGCTGCTTTAATTCTTTTTTCTTTGGCAGCAAAGCCATTCGAAATTCCTTCTGCGTGATGGCAAAAACAAAAGATTCTTCTTCGCCTACAAAAAATTCCAAAAGCGCCGTATCAGAATCCAGCTCTTTGCGGATCCGATCCAAACCATATGGTTTCGGATATTGTAGATCTGCATATTTCGGATTGCTCAATCTTAAATCAAGAAGGAATTGATCCAATTCTTCTTCTGCTTCCTGAAGTTTTCTTAAAGTTTCGTTCCTCTTTTGCTCTGTGATCTTTTCCTTCCACAATTCGGATTGAATGCGGGAAATCTTGCGGAGAAGGCGTGCTTCGGCTACTGCTTGTTCTTTGGTGAGACCTTTCCGAATTCGTGTTTCGGCGAAAGAGTCTAAAAAGGCACGGGCCTTCGCTTTCTCTGAATATTCAAAAGCCTTAGTCTCATAATCCTGGCCGCGATTCTCTTTGTGAAGTCGATGCAATAATCGGATCAAATCTTCGTAGACAATTAATTTGTTTGCCAAAAAACCGGCTTTGCCTTCTTCTAAACCTGCTCTACTGCGAATCCTTTCAATCTGATCGGTTGCTAAGCGATAGGATGCAAGCGCGTTCTGGATCGCACCTTGTCTCTCATAAACTTTTCCCAAACTATAACTGGATTCCCAGATGATCGTTGGTTCTTTGATTTCTTCTCCAAAAGTACGCGCCTGAAGAAGAGCCTCTTCCGCTTGCTGAAACTTTTGGATTTTTAGATACGTGGCTCCGAGCCCTTCCAATGCATATCCCATCCCTTTCCTGGAATCGATTTCCTTAGCGACTTGCAAAGATCGCTGGAAATATTGCTCCGATTCTGAGTAAAGTCCCTTTCTGTCATAAGTTCTTCCCAAGTTGTATGTCACCAGAATTATTCGAGGCCGATCTCCAGCTTCTTCGGCGATTTTCAGTGAGCGTTGATAGCTTTCGAGCGCTTTGTCATATTTGCCTTGATTCTCGTAGATACTGCCGATATTGCTTAGCGTGGAAGTAATTCCCCACCTGTCGCCGATTTGTTCCCGGGCTTTCAATGCTCTTTCCAGATACGCGAGCGCCTTTTCATATAACCCCTGGGTAGCGTACACGTCTCCCATATTATTCAAGACCAAAGCAATTCCCCTGGTGTTTTGTACTTCCTCTGCCGATTTTAAAGCCTGGTGATAGTAATGGATTGCTCTATCAAGAAATCCTTGTTCACGATTCAGGCTTCCCAGATTATTTAGGGTTTGCGCGTAGGTTTGCTTGTCTCCTAACTCCTCTGCTGCAGACAAAGCGAGCAGGTAACGCTGGAAGGCTTCTTCATGCAGCCCTTGCTCTTTGTAGGCGACTCCCATGTTGCTGAATATGGAACAAAGCCGGACTTTATCGCCTGCTTCTTCGGCAGTTTTCTGAGCTTTCACATAAAACTCGAGAGCTTCGCTGGTGGAACCTTGCGTTCGATAGATTTTGCCGATAGCCTCCTGCGCAATGGAAATTGCAGTCTTATCTCCCCATTCTTCGGCATACTTTAGTGATCTCTGGTAAACATCCAACGCCTCAGAAAAATTTCCTTGAAAATAGTGGACATTCCCAATGCCGTTGAGTGCTTTCGCCATCAACTCCTTATCGTTTCGTGTTTCAGCGATTTGTAAAGCCATTTGAATATTTCCCAACGCCTCTTTGTACTGACTCTGTCTCTGCTGTATATCGCTGGTTCGAATCAACGCGTTGGCAATGATTCTTGGATCGTTTAGTTTTTCCCCCAGAATTCTGGCTTGTTCGAAAAGCTTGATCGCCTCAGCATATTCTCCACGCTTCGTTTTGATTTGGCCGATCGCGATGAAGTTTTTCGCTATCGCAGTCTGATTCCCGGAATCCTGGGCGATCTTCAAACTTTCTTCGTATTTGAGAATTGCTTCTGGAAGTTTTCCATTTTTCTCCAAAATACTTCCTTCTGTAAACAGCTTTTCCAACAAAGTATCTTCCGGTTCTGAGGCAAGGGAGGAGACAGAAGAAAGAATGAAAATAAGCGCAAGGATTCGCATCTCAGCCCGTGTTTATTTCAAGGATTATGAGACAGGTTTAGACTGAACTGTAAAACGGAAAAAATATTCATCATGCACTTGCTGAGAGTTTTGCTCCAGCTCTTTAATTGTTAGGACATATGGATCCGGGGGAAACAGCTCCCAGGTGCATACCAGAGAAAAATTTCCAAGCCGATCGCGGGATGTAACCTTTCCAGCCGTAATCTGTTCTCCTTTATCATCCACAATCTGCATTTCATACCGCCGGTCTGGTCGCACAGGAACAAAGAAGTTCAAAATGAAGAATTTTTCTTCGGCGGAAATCCGGATGACCTGAACCGGAGCCAGTGAAGGGCTACCGCCTCTTTGAACTGTTCCTTCACCCAGATCGAAATCTTGTGCAGATCCAACTCCTTGTATCGGCGGTGCCGGCGCCTTAGTTATTTTTTCGACTATTACAGGCTTGCGAAAAATTCCAACATATGCCGGGTAAAGCAATGCCAGTGCCACCAGATATGCTACCGCTGGTTGGAGGAAAAATTGCCGCACCGTAACCATCCAGGGGATGCTTTGCTTTGGTTTCTCTGTGACCGCAGAGTCAAATTGCGCCAATCGAGTAACGATCGAATCGCAAAGTCCGCAGCTGTCAATATGCTGTTTCGTTTTGACCAGTTGCTCTTCCGGCAACGATTTCTGTTGATATTGCAGAAGTTCGTCCGAGCCGGGGCAATCTCCACGCCTCGCTTTTAGTTCATTAAACGCTTCTTGAAAGCTGTCAGGGATGTCCATACTCGTACCGTTCTAACTTTCCACCTCTTAAATCCTCTTTTTGATATTTTCTTTTCCCGTCTGAATGGCAGATTTTACTGCCTTTTCATTCAATTGAGTGAGTTTGGAAATTTCCTTATAACTGTAACCTTCCAGGTATAATTTTAAACATATTCTTTGTTTCTCATCTAATTCATTCAGTAGTTGCCTTAGCTTGAGGAGCTTTGATTCTTTCTCTTGTGCCCGTAATTCCGACCCGTTTATTTTTGGTATCCTGTCAAGATTGGAAGAAGACGAATTCAGAGATATCATCTGCCTTCGATAAATATCGATGCATGAATGCTTGGCTACCGTATATAACCAGCCTCCGATACTATCGATTGCACACTGTCGAATCTTTTCCAAAGCTTTTACAAATGCATCCTGAGTGGCATCCTCAGCCAAGGCATCATTTCCCCTGAAAAACTTCAGACAACCGTTCCGGATTTTCTCACGATAACGGCGATAGATCTCCTGGAAATATATGCTTTCCGCTGTGCGTTTAAAGGCATCGAGTAGCTCCGAATCTTTCAGATTTTGAAGCCCTATTTCCAAGCTACCTTCTTTTAAGACGCTGGTGATGCCGAAATTCCATTTTACTCTGAATCAACTTGAATGCACGTGAGCTGATCCATTGAGCATCACAATCCGCCGCCATCCTTTTCATCGACCGTCCGATACCGAGGAAGGGTGGGCAAATTTACCACCTGTTAGCCTCTGATTTACATTTCGGCAAAGCTATAGTGTTTTGCTTTCCTTCAGATTTCGTGAGCGAATCCGCAGGAGTAAACGCTATGTTAAAAACTTATTTCATATTCTCGATTCTCATGATTCTATTCACGAGTTTTCTTTTTGCGCAGGAAGATAACGGCTCTGTGCTTTCCGGTCAGGTCCTGGATTCTTTTTCCAAAGTTGCCGTTGTAGGAGCTGTTGTTGAGTTCACTGAGAAAAACTTGAGAACTCAAACGGATCGAGATGGTACTTTCCGGCTGTCTGAACTTCCATCCGGTTCACAAGTGATACGGATAAGATCGCTTGGTTACAATGAAAGAGAGACCGTCGTAGACATCACTCCGGGCGCTTCCAATTTTCTTACAATTGAATTGATCCCCGTGTTTCGGGAATCTGTTGAAGTGGAGGTTCCTTTTCTGGAAGGTCAGGCGAAGGCGTTGAATCAGCAAAAGACTGCAATCAACATTAAGAACATTGTCTCAGCCGATCAAATCGGACGCTTTCCCGACTCGAATGCGACCGAAGCAACCCAACGATTGCCTGGAGTGACTTTGGAGCGTGATCAAGGAGAAGGACGCTTCGTTCAAATTCGTGGTACCGAACCGAGGCTTACATCTGTTTCGATCAATGGCGAACGAATTCCGGCTCCTGAAGGAGATATCCGCTTTGTGGGTCTTGATGTGATTCCGGCAGATCTCCTGGAAGCGATTGAAGTTTCCAAAGCATTAACGCCGGACATGGAGTCAGATGCTATAGGTGGAGCAATCAATCTCGTCACGAAAACTCCACCCGATAAAGTACGTTCTGTATCAGAACCAGTTGCGATTTTTGCCGGCGCCTCTAGATGGTTTGGGAGTTTATGCAAACTACACGTTCGCGGATTCAGAAACGGAGCTCCCTGGAATTCGCACGGGGAGTCTGCCAGGTCAGGCGAGGCGGAAATACTGGCATCTGCCGGCCGAGACTCATGCTTGAGCGTTAAAACAATGGGACAGCAGTATATACACAAACCGATTTCCTGAAAAAAGATCCATCAAACGATCCCGCTTTCGTCCTGCATCGTAATATCATCGTTGTCCACCTTATCTGGCCATGGTGATGGGATAGCTTCCGGTAATTATGCGAAGCCGTGCGGACCTGAAGAGCCTAGCACCATCCCAGACAGCCCGCTGCGCATTCCCATTGGATCCGCAGGTTATGGCCCCAACCTCCATTAGTCCGACAATGTGGTGTTATTATTTTCATTCCCTTCTGGAATTTGATTGCCGGCATCTACGACTACAGTGTACTGAGGATCTACCCAATTGTGCGGAGCCCGGTTCAAATCGTAACATTTCGGGCAGTTGAGGTGTCGCATTAATAACCGAGTATTCACTGGTCTCGAGAATCCCAACACTTTATGATCCTTTGCCCCTAAACCATTTACCGTATCCTCCTTTAGAACGTTGATACCTACTTTCAACTGAACTATGAAGGAGCCTGTGATCGGAAAATCCGTCGGATTCGTTATGATATAGACGATCCCGCCTACATTTTTCACCTGTTCAACTCGGGGTTGTGCGGTTGTGGGATTTGGCATTGGGGTCCCTATCGGGGATGTGCAGAAGTCATCTTTCGTAACGGCGAGAGTTTGGCCATCACAAGAATCAACGGCGCTAAGGCGGTAGACTTTCGTTGGTTTACTGGCAACCAGATCGGGACGTCCTACGGTGTAAGAAAGTGTGCCGCTTCCAACGGCCCTGGCACAACCTTCATCTATACCACCTTGAGTTGTGATCTGGGAATCAAAAAAGTCGGACGCATTGATGGATACGCTCCGCACGGCATTTCCCCTGAAGGCAAAGGTTGTGCCGTTTCCGGTTGTAACATTTTGAATATTTGATATGGCCCCCGAGGTACGTCTATCGCTATACCGGACGTTTGCCAGGCCACTTCCGGTGGCAGTAATGGTTACCTGCGTACCCTCTTGAATGGGTGAAGCTGGCACAACTGCAATTGAAGTTATCGATGGGGCATTCAGGACATTGATGTTGAAAGCGCCTATCCCAGGATCGAGTTTTATCGTTTTAGCACCGGTACCCACACTCGAGCCCACGGTGACAGTCAACTGTACGCTGGTGTTTAGACCACCGCCACCCGATTTGTTTCCAATCGCAACTGTGATCCCCGAAGGCGCAGTAACGCCAGTAGTAAGATCAGTGAAGTCACCGCGAACGACCATAACAGCAGATCCGCTCCCCTTGACAACCGGCACCATGGCTGGCGGCGTAAACCGGGCATTACAATAATCCACTCGTTGGACCCCTGCTTCTACTATGCCATGTAATAATAGAGCAGCAAAAACCAAACAAACTTTTTGGAAAAACTTAGTGTGACTCATATCTCAAGGTTCCTCCTTATGGTTTTGCTTCCCAGCAAATCTCTTGCCCTTCTTCGGAAAGCGATCAATCCGAGCATGAAGTAGATTTCTATTAGGTGGTTGGCAACAGGAATTGCTTTCAGAAACAACTTTAGTTGCTAAAAAGATGCCGAAAGTGGAAAAACCCGAACATCCAAAGGAATTTACCTCTGTCAATGGCGATTGATACATCGCCAATCCAGTGAACCTGCTTCAACATGCCGTTTCACTCGCACGAATTTCTGTTTGCATTAATTCAGCTTCTCATAGGCAAAGGTTCTGCCTTGCGATTTCTCTTGATACAATT
>JAKEFK010000186.1 GCA_022616075.1 bacterium | reverse complement strand
ATTGCGTCGAACGGTTCCGGCCACCGGAGCAGTTCCACACCGATTGTGCCTGCTCCTTCAGAGATAGCGGGATCACGACCATCTTCCACTAACCGCGCGCCCGATTCGCGGGCAAAAACTTTTGACGCAGCGTGCGCGGCATCAAAATCGGAACCTTCCTGACGGATCTCTGCGCCCAATGCGCGCATCCTTTCAATCTTCACAGGATTCGCGTTCTTTGAAGCAAAAACTGTTATGGGAAGTCCGCGTTTGCGCGCAGAGTAGGCCAAACCCTGTCCAAAATTGCCTGCTGTCGCGCACACGAGATGAGGTTTTCCTTCTAACGTCGCAGTGAAATATTCTGTCCCGCGTCCTTTAAAAGAACGGATCGGATTGAGCGTTTCAACTTTTACCACAACTCGACAGCCCAACCGGTCACTCATCGATTCCGCCAAAAATTGCGGCGAGTTTAGAAAAACCGGATCGATCACAGTCATCGCCTCTGAGATTCGATCCAGCGAAAGACGATGTTGCTTTGTCATTTCGGTGTTGATCTTATCTGCACATGTTATACCTGATTGCGCGAACGGCCTATCAGCAATCAGTTTGTTGCGTATCGTTGGACGAGTTTTTGGAAGCGTGAAGACTGTTGGAGAGGTTTGAATTCGGGATCCAATTGCAGTAGTTTTACAGAGACAAATCCGGGTCTTGTAAGAAGATACTCCAGTATATTCATGGCCTCTTCATACCGGCCCGTCATCACGTAGATTTTCGCAAGATCCATACCGCGGAACGTCCCTCCTACGGAATCCTTCATCATAGGGACAACTTCAAAACCGCGTCTTCCCATTTCGATAGCTCGATCAGTGTATCCGAGTCCTGCATATACAAAACCAAGAGAACTCAACACTGTCGGGCTGTCGGCATTGGATTTATATTTTGACTCCACAATATTTTTCGCCAGCTTATAGTAACGGAGGGCATGCTCCGGACGGCTGGAAAGCCTGTATGCCGTTGCAAGAAGCTGCTCTTTCGGAGCGAAAGCATGCTGGTTATCGAACCCGCGGAGAACCCTGGACTCAAGAAAGGAGATCAGAGTTTCATAGTCTCGTGAGTAAAAATAGTGAACCGTCCAGAACCATTCAATACTGGTTGCGCTTGACGGAAGAGTTTCAAGCAATTTGCCGGCTCGTTCGGTGGTTCCATCCCAGAGATAATAATTCTCTATTCGGTTGAAATATGGATCTATCTGATCCGGAGAAAGGTTGATAGCCCGTTCATAATACTGGTCAGCTTCGTCATAACGCCTCAACATCGAAAGTGTATTCGCAATTTGATTGACAATGCGCAGATCTCTTGGGCTTAAAACCAACGCCTTTTGCAAAGTGTTTAGCGCCTCGTCACAGTTTCCCTGACGTCTCAAGATGTAGGCGATGCCTTCCAGCGCCGTCGTATCATTTGGGAGCGCCTTGCGAGCCAGCCCAAATTGATTCAATGCTCGGCCATAATCTTTCACGCACCAGTAGTAGTAATAGCCGAGAGCGAGGCGTGCCTCCGGTAGATCCGGATCAATTTCAAGGGCTCGATCCACGGCCTCTTTTGCTTTACGGGCATGATCGACTTCAGGCTGAAAACGAAAATGGTGCATCGTTGAATGAGCCCGGGAAAGACTCGCGCGTGCGGCCGCAAAATCCGGATCCAGTTCAACAGCCTGTCGGAACATATCGATTTGCTTCAGAACGCTTTCGAGAGAATAATCTTCTTTCCTCTCGTGACTCAATCCGCTCAAGTAAGCATCATAAGCTTCCGGTAATATGTTCTGCTGTGAAGACAGCAGCGTTGATTCAAACGGTGTCAGTGTAGCTTTCAGCTCGCGAGCAACTTCCCGGGCGAGTTCATTCTGAAGCTGTAGAATGTCCGGCATATCTTCTTCGTAAGTCTTTGACCAAATGTTGCGATCCGTATCCGCGTCGATAAGATTTGTCAGTAACCGGATTTTGCCGCCGGTTCTCCGAACGGAACCCTCAAGAAGTACATCTACGTCCAGTTCGCGACCGATCTGTTTTACGTTTTTGAGAACCCCCTTGTATTGCATGGCTGAAGTGCGTGAGATGACCCGGATGGTGCTGATCCGCGCTAAACGGGACGTAATTTCATCGGTCATCCCATCTGCAAAATACTCATCCTGCGGATCACCTGACATATTCTTCAACGGCAAGACCGCTACCGAATTGATTTTGGATGGGTTACGAAAGAAGGAAGAATTCAGATACGCGAGCAGCAGGGCGGCAAGGACCGTGAAGGAAGCAATCAAACTCATTGATTTCCATCTGCGTTGAACGACAGGAGGCTTCCCTGCAGGAAGAATCAATGGTGAGCTGGAAGTTTTTGTCAGGGCAGTTACGAGATGATGAGCGTCGTGCATTCTTTGATCCGGATCTTTTTGCAGGCAGGAACTAACAATTCGAATGGCTTGCGATGGTACACCATCATAAGCGGGATCTTCGTGAAGGATGGCCGAAATACTGTCTGCCACCGTTTCACGCAGGAACGGAGGATGTCCGACAATCATTTCGTAGAAAACAGAGCCGAATGAGAAAATATCGCTGCGCGAATCCATCGCCTTTCCACGAAGCTGTTCGGGAGACATGTAGGGAACAGTGCCGTTTATTCCTTCATCACGAATCGCCGAATCGGTTGAGGCCTTGCTCAAATCTTCACCGGAAAGCACCGGTTTCAATATAGCAAGTCCGAAATCGAGAATCTTGACTCGCGAGTCGCTTGTTAAAAAGACGTTGTCCGGTTTTAGATCGCGGTGAATGATGCCTTTCGAATGAGCAGCATGCAAACCTTCGGCAATGGCAGTGCCTATTTCCACAGCTTCTTCAAAAGAGAAGCGGCGCTCTTGAATGACCTGCTTAAGGTTCCTTCCTTCCAGCAATTCCATGACCACAAAGGCGATCCCTTCATGAGTATCGAAATCATGAATGCTGAGAATGTTGGGATGTGATAAAGCGGCGATCACCCTCGCTTCCCGTTCAAGGCGCTTTAACGCGACTCGATCTTCTGCAAGATTCTCCGGCAGGACTTTAATCGCGACGTCTCGCAGGAGCTGAAGATCTTTTGCGCGGTATACGACGCCCATGCCCCCGGCGCCTATGACCGCATCAAGTCTGTACTTGCCGAGCCTTGTTCCTGCTGTAAGTGACACAGTTATCTGCTTGCAAATAAATGTAACTCAAATCAACGAAAGCCTCAAATGAAGTTATAAGGCGGGCAAAACTCATTTTTGTGAAAGCGCAGCAAGGCTCTTTCTTCGTAATTCTTGACACACATTCTCTTTATCAACCGAGAAAGCAAGCCGTGCTCTGTCCGTTCGATTGTCCCAGGCAGTGCGATACATCCGGTAAAGTTCCGGATCGTAAACCGGATCCAGAAGCTCTTGCCAGAGAACTAGTCCGAGCTCTCCGACTTGTCCCATTTCTCCGGCAAAAAAAACATCGTTTTTAGAGCCAAACTCCATTGACCATCTGGGAAAGGGAACGCCCGCTGCCTCGATGATGTATCGAAAACGGCTCGTATTCGCAACGCAACACAATTCCTTGCGTTTAAAAATGAACGTCGAATCCGACAAGCCGATATTGTTGCCAAGCAAAGCAAGTACTTTGCGCTGTCTCTGTTCACGCTCGCGATGGCTGGCTTCGACGCTTGCGTTTACTTCCGTAGCGATCTCACTGTAGGACATGGAAAACCCGGAAGTAATTTCGCGGGGGATCAGTCGCGCCAGGACATTGGGATCATAGAAATCGTCACCACACTTTAGTGAAGCAAGAAGCGCGTAACGAAAGGGATACAACTTCGGGTTTGTCTTGATTTCTCGTGCGATGGCCTGACTGTTCAAAAGGGAGAGCAGAAAGGTGAACTGAAGATTCCCCCTTCCTGATGGGAAATAATCGTAGTAACGGTCAGGATCCGGATATTTCGTTGCATCTTCCAGATAAAGGTATCGTCCGACTTTTAAGAAAATCCGGTTAGAGAACTCGTCATAAGCTTTTCTTTCTGCACCAGGCATTCCGTCATCTCTGGATCCGTACACGCCCGGCCAGGCGGAATAGGTATCCCAATTGGGGCGTAATTCTGCCGGTGACACATCTTGCAGCGTTCCGGATTCGGCTCGGAAATCTGCGGTTTAACCGGTGTTTTGGAAGAGTGCGTCTCTGAGGAAAAAGTGATGCGTCGAAAGTTGAATCGTTTTTTCTCATCATCAAATTCTATTGTCTCCAGCGAATCATAACCTTCGAGGTCGGGACTACCCGCGAAAGCCAGGATCAATCTGGCATCAAGGCCAAACAGAATGACGCGCGGAAACATTCCGGTTGCTCCCTGCAGACTTCGGCTTGCATGAACCAGAACGTACCTGGAACGAAAGGCCGCTGGAAGCAGAGGCAGCAGTTCCTCTATGTGGTGGATTTTGCACTCTTCCAGTGCAGCTTCGATCTTATGAAACGTTAGTGGCGCCTCGATCGGCTTACAGGATTCTCCCGCTGCAGACACAAACGCATACATAAGGATGGCGCAAGCGAAAAACATCACTAGCGGTTTCATCGAAGAGTTGAACTACTATTTCTCCTTCTTTTTAGTCTGCATGTAAATGACGATGAAATTTTTCTCAGGATTGTCCTTGTAATAACAGTATTTAATGTAGGCCGACGTACCCTTAATCACGGTGTCCCATATTTCAATACGGGACTTCAGTTCTTTTAGACCGTTGTTATAACTCTTGACGTAATCCGGCAGGTCGACCTCATCGTGGCTGCCAAGTTCTATTTCATCGCCAAGATCGATTCCATCAATGTGACTGTCTGATGCGCATCCTGCGGCCATCGAAAGTACTTCGCGAGGCTTCTCTCCTTTCAATACTTGATTTGCCCAGTTTTCGTGAATGAAAGTTTTGGGGATGTGCTTCCCTAATTGCGCGTAAGCAGTGCACGCAAAAAACAGGACCGGGAACAAAGTGATGACTATCTTCTTCATGTGGTTTCCTCCTGGCGTCGCAAGTTTGTTGTTAAATACCTTCACTGAAATTATGTCGTAGTCCACATACCAATAATGACCGCTGGAGGTGTTGGGTCAGGAGCCACATCTCCCTTTAACCAGATGTGATCGAGAAGCGGACTCTCAGCGGCTGTTGAACCCGCTTTTTCCGCATAAAGTACTCCGGCCCAGATTTTTGGCCCGAACGGGCGCACATTTTTATTGCAAGCCGGTTGCGCTTCGCGTGCAGTACGAAACCATGCATCGATGACCGTGTCCTTTTGTTGGATCATGTATTCCGCGACTGTCGGACCTTCGATCCCGGCATCGAAAACTTCGGATGCATAGCCGAGTAGTTGATGCAGACCATCGAAAACGCCCCCCCAGCGTCTGAAAACCTCACCACGTGTACTCGAGTTCGGATCGAACAGGCCTGAATCCTCCAACGGTCCGCATGCGTTGATAATAATCCATTCAAGATCCTGTGCTCCCCAAATGTCGGGCTTCGGGTCTCCCGCCAACCCAACATTTCCGAAACTCATCCGGCTTGAGTCGGGGGTTCGAAGCTCCCATCGATCGTAGCTGGCGTGCCCCGCATAAAAAACAAAATCAGCAGCATCAACCCAGTCATCGTCGTTTAAATTCCAATCAGTCTCCCATGCCACAGGCTCACCCCAATCAAAATTTTCTTGCCATCCTCCGGCCACCATTGCATCACGAAATCCCATTGCATTCGTACCGGTCTTCACCGCCTTGCTATCCGTGATCCACGAGATTCCGACTTCCTGTGCTCCAGGCCTTGTATCGTCCCCTTCCGGATCTGTGGATCCAGGCCTCGGACGCGGTGGATCCGTCTTCGATCGTTGCCGTGCCTCTAAAGCCTGAAGCTTTGGACCAAAATCTGTGGCCGGTAAGATCACGATTTGCATGGGAGCATCTTCATTGTATTTCACCGCCGTATAGTGGTAGACATAAACCGGATATAGAAACTTTTGCTCTAAAGATGTCGGAGCAGAGTAATAAGCGAGATGGGACCGGAACTTTTTCAACTTGAGCCCGCCCATCAGTTTCCTAAATTCTTCATCGGCTACGGCTTTCTTGATGACCTTGCCCTGCTTCTCGAGTTTTTCGATCTTCCTCCAAACACCCTGGTAACTAATCAATTTGTCATCATCACCAAAAGTGAAGTTCAGTTCACCGCCTCCACCCACAACTGGGAGAACGAGTTGTTTATTCTCCGGGAAAGGCCTCACTCCGGTAGTGTACGTGACCTGTACGTCCAGCTGTTTCAGCTCTGTTAATCGGTTGCCCGCGGTGATAAATGAACTGGTTAAAGTCTTCCCCATGTTGCTAAAAAGCAGCTCTGAGTGTGGGCCAGAAGGAATCGATACGGTCTTAATTCGCTCAAGGAGGTTAGCGGCAAGTTGTTTTGCCTTTTGATCGGAAGGGAGGGTTGGCGTAAGGGCAGGTTTCCACAACTGCGATTTATCAGCATACCAGGCCCCACCGCTTTTTCTCGAAACTTCCACAACCCGGGTTCCTGATTGCATGCTTAATGCTCTTTCCCCTTGCGTAATAGGAACGGCAGGCTGGTTTGTGAGAATTTCCCATAGCCTTCCAAGCATCTGTGGATTGACAGCTACCGGTGATACTGCGAATACCGGTAGATTATCGCCAACTTCATCGGGAACATTGAGTTCTATGCATTCGTCATTTTGTGAATGGCAGGGAATGGCGACTGTAAACAGAATCAATGCAGCAACGCGATGAATTCGTAGCATCACCCCTCCAACAGGCTTTATACAGAAATCTTTACCCCTTCAAGTATGAGCCGAACGTTTTCAGGTGAAACTCTTGACTTCAGTATCTTATATTAAAGCGCTTTTTTCAATATTGAGAATCAAGATAAATTAACCGGATACTGCTGATCCTGGTCCCCCTGTACCGGCAGCCGAGCAGGTGGCAAAAGTTATTCAGGCGAAATCAGAGGAATCCGCTCACGTTTGTTTCTGCGGTAAATTCGAAAGTCGGTTAAGTCCACAGTGATTACGCTCTGCGCAGGATCCAGTTCACTCAACCGAATAACGCAAAGATCGGCAAGATCCGGCTGCCGGTCGCGATATCGATGCGCGAGCTCATGCAGGTGTGCGAGTTCCTTGCTAATGTTCAGAGCCGTCCGGATCAATCCCTCATTCATCATTGCAAGCACGAGCCATGTATTCTGAAGATGGAAAGCGGCCTCGGCCATTACGCTTCGCAAGTCAAAGAATCAGTAACTTGTTCGGCCAGCGCCAGGGCCCAGTCAAGATAGCGGTCTCTCCGGTTTGCGAACGCCACACCAGGAACCCGTATCTGCAATCCCTTTCAAGTGCGAGAGAACCCCTTGCGGCAGGAGAGATCCTGACTTCCGGAAACCTGACCGGCTAAACGCAAAAAGGAGCGCTTCTGTGATTTTCTTGTTTTCTCAAGCTCGGTCCGAATGATTTTCCTTTTATTTATTTTCGTTTTTCGTGACATCTCATTAGCCACTCATCATTTTCATTTGTAAATAGGAATTGTAATTGTACTGCTGCGGTTCGTTGCCTGTATACTGTTTTTACGAGTCCGTCTCCGGACGATAGAGTTTTGAGCGCGCATTTGAAATCAATCCGTTGCTTCGCAATGAAGGGGAGGAAAATTTTCAGAAAGCAAAAAAGCTTGCCGGCGAACCAGTCGCCGGCAAGCGATCATAGGATCAGCTTACTTACGGGATGTACCAAACCATCGCATACCATTGACCATCGCTCACGCTGGTTGCGTAGCCGCCAATATAGACTGAGCCGGTAGCGGTGTTTCTCCAGATGCCAAACGTGGCGCTGTTGGAGTATAGTCCCACCGGCAAAAGATTATGCAGATCGATGTTGTTGTTGGAATTGGTCAGGTCCCACATCATTGCGTGCCAATCATCCTGTGGAGTAGCTTGATAGGCGCCCGCTCCCAGATTGCGATGAGTTCCGTTTATGCCTGAAGTATAGACGCCCGGAGGATGAGCTTCTGTGAATGCGTTAGTCACAACATCCCAGAACGCAGCGTGCATGTTTCCCGCAAAGTCAACCGCCCAACCGACACCATATCTGCCGTACAGTCCGCGAATATTTGAACTCTGGTAGCCGGCCGGATGAACGGATGTCATCGTAGCTGGATCTCCGTTCTGCGCAAATAACAAAACGCGAAAACCAAAAGCACTTTTTTCATCTTGTAACTCCCTCCTAAAAGGGGTCTCTATTGCAACCGCGATGCCAGCCTAAACGGGGCATTTTTGGCAACCTTGTGATAGCTACGAGGAGCGTTTTTTGATGGTGTTGCCTCAGTTGCTAACTTTGTTGCCAGTTAATTGTTTTGCGGGACCTCTTAGAAAACACTAATCCTGCTTCAATCGTAGTGTTTCAGCTCCGGCCAGAGCGTAGCAAGCGGAATTTTGAGCTTTCGGCCGATGTAGATCGGGAGGTTGTTTTCGTACGGCATGCAGTAGCGGCAACGGTGTGTGGTTGCTAACTCCAGCGATTCGAAGACTTCCTGGTTATCTTCCAACTCACCACCGATAACAATGACAACATCAATCGGAGTGTCGCCGGGTCCCCAGAGCCAGTAGTTGTTGTGACCGCTGATCGCGCGTGGGAGTCCGTATTTTTTTCCAAGAAAAGAAACTGCGCCAGCTTGACCGTAGTTCTGACCAAAAACAACGCAACGCTTCTTTTCTTCCGGAGTCAGCGTTTCGTACGCTTTCGTAACTGAGCTCACCATCTCATCCCAACCGTGCATGTCAGCATAGTGCTGCGGCAATTCCGAGAGCTCCTTCTTTTCCGAAGTGGAGGGAACAACTCCCATCCATCGCGCATAACGGATGTATGTTTCCACGGGCAACACGGGAACGGAAAAGGGAACTCTCCAGAGGAAGCCGGCCAGCAGCAACAGAACACTGACCGGTTTGACCCAGTTCCAGTTGCGCTCGGAAATCCACGCCTCAATATAAACGGCGCCTGCTGCAAACAACATTGTGTATGCAGGCGCGAGATAGCCGGGGCGGCTCTTCTTTCCTGCGATCAACAACAGGAATGTGAAGACGTAAATCCATCCAAGAGTCCGGAATTGCCGGCCGCGTGTGGAGAAGAAGTAAATCAAACCACCGATCCAGATCGGGAACGTGAAATAGTTCATGGAACGGAATTGTTGCAGCGCAAATCGCAATGGTGGATTCTCAGCCATCTTTTGGGACGTTGCGTTGCGAATGAATTCGAGAGTCGGCCAATCGTGTTGAACCTGCCACAGGATATGAGGAAGGAATAGCAAAACAGCAATCAAGCCGGCCAGCCATGGACCTTTGGTCAACAGGAGACGTCTGTGCTGGGTCAGGATCAGGCCGGCCACGAATCCTGCACTGAACCAGAGCATGCTGATTTTGTTCAGCAGTCCCAGTCCGATCAGAAGTCCCAGGATCAGCCAGTGCCGTAGTTTCTGTTCCTGTAGAACGTAAGTAATAGTAAGAGCGGAGGCGGTCCAGAACAGCAGATCGAAGCTGTTCATGGAAAAGAAAGCGTTGTTTCCCAGATAACTTCCTGCAACAAACGCTGCGAACGCCGCAAGCATCTGCGCGTATGTATTACCACCCAGGCGACGCGCGATCAAGCCGGTCAAGAAAACGGTGATGGCGCCGGTCAGAGCAGGCAAGAACCGGAGCGCGAGCAGTGAATCTCCCAAAAACCAACGGTTCAATCGGAGGAGAAAAATGGAAAAGGGAGGCTGATCCACGTAACCCCACGCGAGATGTTCGCTGCACGCGATGTAATAAAACTCGTCGCGGAAATATCCGTATCCCTGGTGGGTAATCAGATGGAACAATAGCTTTGCTGTGGCCAGCAACAGCAGCAAATAGATTGAGCGCTCGCGCATCTTGATTTCTAGACTCGTCTCATTCGTAAAAGGTTGTTCGTCAGTGCTACAGTATGAATGATGCAGATCGAAAAAGAAGAGGATGTGGCGCTAAAAGCGATTCTGGAAGGGACCGCGCACGAATATCTGCCTGAAAAGAATCATTTTCGCGCGATCGCCTTCTGGCTGAACGGCCAGATGCGCAGAAACTACGAAATGGAAATTGAAGGATCTCCTTGCGAAATCGTTGTCCGGTCCGCCGGCGAGAATTATTTTATCTGCCCTTCTTCTTGCTCGTTAAAAATCTCAGATCATCGCGATCTTTATCACGCCCGGTCGCTTCTTTGTTTCGGATAAGGGCATCCAAGCCGATGAAGTATATCGGGACACGTTGACCAGAAACCTCAATAGATTCCTCTATGTGCGAATCCCATGCTTCCTGAAACGTGATCCCATTGATCTTATTAATGAAATCAATTCGGTTGGGCGGGCGTCCATATTGTAAAACCAATCCAGCTTGCATGAATTCTGAAGCCGCTTTGATCTCGGGGACATTACCACCCCAGAATTCTTTGAGCGATTCAAACAGGCGGCTGGCATTTTCATGGGATATTTCGTAGAAAATATCTACATCGCCTGTAAGGCGAGCGTATCCATGATAGATTACAGCCTCACCACCGACAATCAGATACCGAACTTGAAAACGATTCAGAAGCGATAACAGTTCAAGAACATCGGGAGAAAAGTGGTGGGAATTCACGAATTGTTACGATGGCTTTCCCGCACATCGGGGGGATTGCTTCCATAGACTCGTATCCGAAGTTCTCTTGCGATCGCCTGTCGTTCTTCTGGAGTCATTCGAATCTGCTGTTCAATATCCCATAACTCGGCCTCTTCATAATTAAATGATTTATGGGAGATGACATCGGTTCGAGGTTTTTCTTCATTCATAGCAATCCGGCCCTTCTTTATTTTACCGCAATCAACTGCGTAAAAATCAGCAATCTGAATGTCTGAGGGGCCTTTGTCACCTTTTGAAATGGTCATGCTTGAGTTTAGAAATGAAACGCGAATTCTAGAACATTGTCGGGATGAAGCGGCAAAACCACGGGACCAACCGGATAGCGATTGAAGCCGCTACTACCAGCGCGCAGATATTGACAGCAGGGGAATAGATCTAATAAGATAATTCCCCATTCGGAGAACCATATGAATCTCACGATCAACACAAGTCAGATGCGTCTGGTCGGAGTCTGTCTCCGCTCCTCTTAATCGGGCAGACCGAACCTCCTTTAGCTCACTAAAACTCATCGCAAAGAACGCTAGAAGCATGCGATGTGCGTTTTATGCGATGAGTAAATTGTTCGTTACCACCGCAATCCCGATTCGGGAGAGGTGTGTCTTCCGCTTTTCAGCGGCGTTACACAGACGGGAAATGAATTTGACCTGGGATGAGCTCACTCACTTTTTCGAGTTTGTGGAGGTGGAAGATTTTGCTGATAAGACGACTTTGCCACCATGGTCGAAGCGGTTGCCGCGTGACTTCCGGTTGTTCCTGCTTCCTCAATTGCAGAATGCTACACCCGCGCAAATCCATCAGTACATCCGTTATTTTTGGGCTTTTGATCTGAATCACAACCGTTCGCTGCTTGCCGGAATCAGCAGGATGGCTTGCTCACAGGATCATGCAAAGACCCTCTCCTGGTGCGACGTACTTCAATATCAGCAGCCGAACAGGCGAAGCGCTTTCGTCACACTTCTTGTGAATTCGGGTGTTTTCGATTCCTTCTCCGGCGATACCCATTCCGCTCTTTGGCAAAGCCTGCTTTCAATTGAAGGAAAAACAAACTATTCCCTTCGTCTCTGGGCTCTGCTGATCGCTGTCAAACGGAAGGTTAATACGGAATATATACTGGCCGGTTTGCAGGTCGTTTCTCCCTCATTCATGATGCGACCAATCTCATCATGCAGGGACTTTCCGATGCAATGCATCCGAAGGTTTGATGCATACGTCAAAAAAACAAAAGGTTATTATTCGTCGTTCGCGTATGAGCTCTGGCAGAACTGTGGAAGGCTGAAAGGATTTGGGGCCCTGCTCAAGTCACTCAAAAACCATCAAGCTTTGCGCCCTGAAGAATGTTTCGAATTTCTAGAGATCTTTTGCGACGCCGGCGCATCGGACTGGAAGCTGGTGCGAGAAAGCTCACTTGTGCTTTGGAAGAATCTGGTTGCGATACCGGGAGATCGAAGAATGAAATTCATTGAAAATGTACGCTCTCTAATCAGAACGTCTGAGTTGAAACAAGTTCCAGATATGGTCATTCTTCTTCAACGGCTTTCTGCCGATTCTCGATTTCTACAAATAAGCGATTGGTTCGCATCTGTTGCGGGTAGATTGGTGGATTATGCCAGTCCGCACAAAGCCGCTTTGGTTCATGCTCCTGTTCCGAGCTGGCTCAAATTTGATAAGGCGTACAATGACCATGCCTGGACGGTGGAAGATGGTCTGGAGCGGATGCTGAAAATCATTCCGCTTTTTACGTGTAAAGCCTTCTCCCATTTTCCGAATAAACTTTTCAGTGTCGCGGAGCTTTTGGGAGTTCTTCCTGATGGAATGGACAAAAGGATTTTGAATGAGTTTGCGCATCATCCTCTTTTTCTGGAGCGTTTCCGGAAGAAAACCGACACGCAAATCGTTCAGTACTTTGAGGCCAACAAGGGTTTCACGAATCCGGTTCCGCGAAAATTTCAGGAGTACGCAGGAACGCTTTCCTCCTCGCGCCGCAAAAGATATCGCAAAATCGTTTATCAGAATCTACATTTGACGCGGCTGGAGATTCTGGAGGAATGTATCGCTGCACATCTGCGTCGATGGCAACCGGTCCACATCAAGAACCAGAACGTTCTGCATTCGATTCTGATTCTTTCCGGAAAAGGAGCCAATAACCGCGCGGCAAAAAGATTTCTAAAAGCTTACTTGAGTGGAAAAGAGGACTACATACTGGAGCATCCACGCACGCTGGAGTGGTTGCGAAAACATCAGGATTTGAATCTTTCGTTGTGGATGTGCGGCCTTCAAGAGGAGTACCAAACCAGGACGTTCGGATCTCTACGGATTGAAGTCGAACAGGATCCGTTCGAAGCATGGAAACTCGGTACATATGTTCATAGCTGTCTCTCGCTAGGAAGAATGAATCAGCAGTATGCCTCGGCCGCAGTTCTTGACATCAATAAGCGCGTCCTGTATGCGCGAAACAGCAAGAGGCAAGTGATTGCGCGGCAGTTGATTGCCCTTTCTGAAGAGCGCACGCTGGTTTGTTTCTCGGTTTATCCGGTAAAAATTGATAGTGAAATCAAAAAGCTGTTTAGAAACTACGATCGTAAGTTTGCGGATGCTCTGGGAATTCCTATCCACAGTGCCAGGGACAAATACACAATCACAACAATTCTGGCAAGAACCTGGTACGACGACTCCGCCTGGGATTTTTCCAGATGAAACTTAGGGCAACTACCAACCTTCTCTTTTCCGTACAATTCCACAGCTTCTCGTATCACCTGGCCGACAGAAGTGTTTCGAATCTTCGCATACCGTTCCAGCATTTTCTTCGCTTCCGGATCCAGTAAAATTTGCAGTCTGGTTTTTCTCATGATGCCTTGTGTATGTGTATACACATACACAGACACATAGCATGGCAGCTTGTAACGACGGCTTCCAGCGGCACCGCAGGCTGGAAGCCGAGCTTGTTGAAAAATCAGTTGGAGCGCGGACTTCCAGTCCGCAAACCCTTGTCGGCTCGGCGAGTATTTTGCGGGCAAAGATGCCCGCGCTCCACTAGGACCGCCAGCATTCTGGATTTTTCAACAAGCTTGCGGCCCGTAATGCAGGCAAGATGCTGCGCTCCGTTTAAGCCTGGCGGGATTATTTAGAAGTCGAGCTGGCCGATAATTGTGCCGCGTTCTTTGCTTCCGCGCGCGTATTCACCGTAGATCCAAATGGTATCGTCCTGGTCAAGTGCGATGCCGCTATAGTCACCCCAATGCGTGATGTTGGAGCCGCTGAAAACGTCCTGGTAGTTTGAGAGTCCCATCTGCAGGGCGGAGCTTTTACGCAGAGTACCCGGAGAATCGGTAGCGCCGCGGCCTGTGTAAAAACTTCCGATAAATTCACGCGGGCCGGTCCGGTTGAATACAATCGCAATGTTTTCTGATGAATCCGCCATGACGGAAGGGAACAAATAGTAAGACGTTTTTGCGCCGTAAGTAATTTCCTGAATGAGGTCTCCGCTAGTACTGACCTGGTAAAAGCGCAACGCGGCAACATTTCCCGCGCCCCAATCATGTGCTGTTGAGAAGGCGGTGTACAGTGACCCGTTCTTCAACACCGCATTGATCACACAAGCGCAACCGCGATTGATAACCGCACCACCACCCTTTTGCTCGGCAGCGGGCGCGGCGCTGTATGTGGAAACAGCAATCCGTTTTCTCCGGAGTATAGGTGTCTCAGCAGTTGGATTGATGACTTTCCAGAGCGTTAGCCTGCTTCCGCGTGATGGATTGATGCTTAGAAAATATCCCGCGTCAGTTGTTCCATACGCGTGAGCCGGCTCGATATTAATTGCTTTGGTTCTGGGACGTTCATTCATGCCCCAGAAGTCGTACCATCCAAGCTTTTTGAACGCATACAGCTCACTCTTTTTCAGCACTCTGATCTTGGCGTACTGGAACTGATAAACGCCGAACGTATACATTCCGCCCGATAAATACACTGCATCCTGATCGAAACCGATCCTGGGAAGATCGGCCCAGAAATTCACTCTTTCAGTTCCATTCTGTTGCATATCGAGCGCCCAGAAAGCCCATTCCCCTTCGGGATCGGAGGTTTTTGAAACCGAAATCAAGAACAAGGAACGCGCTTGCGTGCGCGCATCGCAGAGGAAAATAAAATGGCCGCTATATTGATCGTACACAAGCTTGGGATCAAAAAGGTGAGCGCCGCGCGCAACTTTTAGAGATGCGAACCACACACGAAAATGAGCTTCAAAACGAAGACGGCCTTTCTTTGTGTAGATGGCTACGTTGGGATTGACTGCCGCCATAACATGAGACGGCCCCACTGCCAGAATTGTATCCAGATTCCCTCTGCCGGTTTCTCCAATGCCAGAAAATTTCTTCAGAAGCACCGGAGAGGCAGTTGCGGTTGCTTGGATCGAATCAGGATCGCGATCGATCCGGTCTTCCTGGAAGGAATGATGCGGCAAAAATCTAACGGGACCTTCTTCCGGTGGTGTGTTTTCGTTAACATAAATTTCCTCTTCTTCCTCAGGCACCCATGTGGCTTCCGGCGAAATCTGCTCGCGAAGCTGAAGGATTCTGGAAAGCGGCAGAACAACCGGCGGCGACATCATCCCTCCTCTTCCGCTTTGATAGGATGCCGGCTCTTCCATCTCGTTTGCAGACAAAAGAACCGGAATGATCCCGATGAGAACGATCAACAAAATTCGTGCTGCGCGCATAGTGACTAGAGATTTTAATACATTTTCAGCCGATTGCACGCTCACGCAATCGGAAATGCAATCTTCCATACCACTGGAGTTCCACTGAGATTGCAACTTGCCTGTATTGAGCAATGCCGTGATAGAATCATCATCACGAAATCTCATGGGGTTAGTTCACTGCTCATTTTGCGCGAAAGAAACTCTCGATGTCGATGGGGTGTGTCAGTTTTGCGGCAAGATTCTGAAACGTCCCTTCTGGCAAAGGAGGTTGAGGCGGAATGAAGCCTATGGCGTTCTGATCATCGTCGTTGGCATTGCTCTGTTCGGGTACATGAAGCCGCTCGGGATACTTTTGATTGTGGCGGGGATTGTGCTCGGGGCATCCTGGTTGTTCAAACGGCGCATTCAGTAATCGTTCTCAGGGGTCATCGTCCCTTTTTGCATCAGAATCCGAAGTACGAGCTGCGTTTTCGTTGAACTTGCTCAGAAGCTCTCTGAAGTCTGCTTTGGCATCGTTGATGCTTTTGACACTTTCCATGATGCTTTTGAGGTCTTCGCGGGCGCTTTTTACTGCTTCCATAATCACCGTGAAAGCCATGGCCATGATATCCCCATCATTCATGCTGCCCAGATTCCTGTACCCGATTGAGGATGAGACCTGCTCCTTTACACCTTTCAAGAATTGGTCCGGATCATTCCCGGACTTGCTGATTATGTTCGGAAGCGCGCTTAGCAATTCTTTCGCCGCCTGATTCACTTGAGTTGTCTGAATTCGGGCAGGATTCTGCACGGCATCCAAACTTTGAGACAATTGAGCGCGCGCAAAATCGGCGGAAAAATTCATGAAACCTTTTGCTTCAGTTGCGGCGGAGCGTTGCATCTGCGCGGCGCTTTCCGGCGTTACTTCGGGATTTGTCTGAACAACACCCGCGTTTGTTGTGGCAGGTGTCTGCTCAAACTGGGACGGAGTCGTACTTTGAACGGTCGTATTTTGATTGATCTTCATGGCTGGCTCTCCGTCACAATTCTATCACCGTTCCGGGAGGCTTCAGAAAGCGAAATTGTGGCAGAATGAGTTAGGAGGTGTCTCGGCCCAGCTCTCTACCTTATTATGGGTTCTGTCTGCAATTTAGCTACAATAAATTCGAAAGCGGAGGTAAGTTGTGAAAGTTAGAAACTTGCTCTTCTCGCTATTTATTTTTGTGTTGACAACACCGGCACATGCCGCGGTGCAACCTGCACCGGATCTTGTGCAGAATGTTCAGATCAAACAAGCGCTTCGGCTATTCGAGGTATGGGCGGATGCTGTGTTCGCGTACGAAAAAATTCCAGGTTCTGGATCTTCCTTCTCGCGAACCGATGGAAGATTTGGCTGAACTGAAATTCATCGGCGAGAATATTTTTCGTCGCATTCGCAAAGACAGCGACGATCTGGGAGAAGAGGTTGTTTTTGAAACGGGACCCGAGGGCAAAGTTACACGCCTTCGCTGGCATCAGAATTATTCAAAGAAACTGTAAAAGGAGGATGAAAATGAAGAAGTTACTTTTGGTTCTAACAATTACCGCCGCATTGGCCCTCACATGGTCGATCGGATTTGTTCAAGGGCAGGGAATGGAGAAGGAGAAAGTCATATTCGCCAACTCGGACAGTGCAAATTTTAAAGAGGTAGTGCCCGGCGTTTCCAAGTCACTCCTCTGGGGCGACGATACGAAAGGTCCTTATGGCGGTTTCACAAAATTTAAACCCGGCTACGATGCAGGAATGCACACACATACGAATGATGTGTGGTTAACGGTTCACAAAGGCGCCTATCTATATAAGGATGACGCGGGTGACAAACGAGTCGGACCCGGCGGTTTCATCTTCATACCGGGCGGAATGAAACATTGGAGCGGCGGCGATGCAAAAGAAGGCGCACTGTTCTACGAAGAATCGTCCGGCAAATTCGATCTCGTTCCTGCAAAATAGCTAGCGCATTTTCGTTTTCGAGAGGGGATGTTAGCGCGTCTGAAGAAACATGCACCAGGAGTGTAAATTTTCGATATCCACTTCGCCGATGACTTTGTAGCCGAAGTGCTCATAGAAGGGCACATTCTCAGCATCTTCGGTGTTCAGACAAACGCCGGTGGATATCGGATCCGCAATTGACATTTGCTTGACGGATTCCAGGATTGGCCGCGCGAAACCCTTGCCGCGATATTCGGGTCGCACGCCGATCATGCCAAGGAAATGATGCGGAGAAATCGGCTCAAGCCCTCCGGTCAGCCTTTCAAATAACTCGAGCCGCGAATAAGCGTCTTCACCGATGATTTCCTTTAAACGGTTTAGCTCCGTTTGCATCTCGGCCCATGGTTTCAGTGAGGATTCATCCACGAGTGCGGAGGCGACCAGTGTGTCGTTTTCACGGATTCCCAATACAGGACGGTCCTTCGCCAGTCGCACGGACGTATAGAATCCCATGATCGCTTTCAACTTTGTTTCGTATTCTGTGCCGTCCGTTTGCAATATGAATCGCATGACAGGATAGTCGCGAAATGCGGCAGTCAGGACGTCAACAACTTCCGCTTTTTCCTTGTGCGTCAGTCTCTCGATCGTTTTCATTGCGGAGCCTTTTGGAATGCAGATTATACAATTTTGCGGAGCATTCGCGCTAAGCAGGGTAGAATAATCTAATGTCTTTTGTTTTAACTGCTGGTTCGTTTGCAGCGATTGAAAAGGAATTTAGCCGATCGTTTCGCGAAGGACTCGAACGGAGAAAGGATCACTTGCGAGACCAGCACATGGTCCTTGTGCCTTCGGCGGCGCTCAGAAAACAGCTTCTGCGCACGCTGTTTGAATCTGGATGCGGATCGTTCAGCGCCGTCCGGATTGTTTCACTAAACGGTCTCGCGCAAGAAATTCTGATGGATTCCTTGCGGGAGCCCTATTCCGCTCTAGATGATCCCACTTACTTCGTGCTGTCGCTTCAATCGGCGGCCCGGAGACTGGGCCTGAAGCAGTTTCAAGCGTACCGCACCGCAAAGGGCTTGCTGAGCACCATCCGGGATCTGGTGGATGGACTCCTCACGCCTGATTTGATGGCGCAGTTTCTGGATCAGGCCTCCTCCGATCAGGAAATGCGAATGCGCGCCGGTAATTTGAGGACGCTCCGCGAGCTGAACCTTCTTTACCGCACTTATCTGGAAAGCCTGCAGGCGCAAAATGTGGTGAATGTGCAGTACGCCGCTGCGCTTGCTGTGGAATACACTCCCGCTTGGCTGGAGAGCAGAAATATTCGCGTGCTTCATGTATATGGTTTTTATGACGCCACGCCGGCGCAGTTTGAGCTGATCGAGACTCTGTCAAGGCAGATTCATGCGCAGGATGGCTCCGTGCGAATGTATTTTCCGTTTTCCGCTCCCTCTAATTCTGTAGAACATCCGGCGGAATACGCGCAGGAATTTTTTGATACAGCGAATTCACTGGCGGCGAAATTGGGGGGAGAAGTAAAGGTGGTTGACGACAACAGTGAGGGTGCATCGCTGGGACTGGAAGGCCGGCTTTTCAAATCAGACGAAGTGGGCTGGAAGCCCGCGCTCCAACTAAGAGTCTTTAATGCGGGGTCACCGTATGAAGAAGCATGGGTGGTTGCGAAGAAGATTTTGCAGCTCGTATTGAACGAAGGAGCGCGCTTTGATCAAATTGGCGTGATCACAAGGTCAGTGGAGTCCTGTCGTGCCGCGTTCCAGCATGTATTCAGCGAGAATCAGATTCCGCACTCGATCCCGAAAGATCCCACACTCTGTTCTTCAGCATCCGGACACTTTGTTTATCTGCTGCTCTTAACGCGGCAGGCTCATTTGAACCACAACCTTGTGTTTGAGCTGCTTTGTTCGCCGTTGCTAGAGGAGCCGTTCACGCCCGCAAGGATGATCCGGGAGCTGTTGGAGATTCTATTCATCACGAACAGCGATGATTGGCATCGTTTGAAACCAATCGCGGATGATCAGAGAAAATTGCCGGACATTTTTGAGCTGGATGAAAACGATCCGCGAGTTCAACAATTTCGGCGAGCCGCTGCGTACCTGATCCAGCTCAAAGAGCAGATGGATCGGATTCCATTAAAAGGACGATTCGGAGATTTCACCGGGGCTCTAAGGAATCTTGTCAGGGAACTCGCTACCGCGGCCTCCTATCAGGAAGCGGGCGGAATTGAGCTGGAATTGTTGCTGGAGAAAATGGGCGATTTGCCGCTCGAAACGGAATTCACATTGAATGAGTTTGTGGAGATTTTCAGGGATTATCTTACGAATACGATTTGCGGGGAAGACACGCAAACCACTGATGCTGAGGTGACGATCGGCGACATCATGAGTTTGCGCGGAGTCTCGCTGGACTATGTTTTTGTGACGGGCCTCAATCATGATGTTTGGCCATTGCGGACCTCGGAGGATCCGTTCTTGCCGGATGGTTTGCGCGGATTAATCCGGTCAACGACAGGAGCGGGGCCGTTTCCCAAGCGACATTCTGAAAATGATGAAGAATTACTGCTGTTCACTCTGGCGCTGCGGTCGGCGAAACAGCAACTCCATCTTTCCTATCAACGGTCCGATTCGGAGGGGCGCAAGAAATCCGCATCCATATATATAGAGGAAGCTTTGCGCCTTCTTACGCAAAAAACCTCGGAAAAGAACGATTTCATCGAACAATTTCCCAGGCATCTGGAACACCGGCTCACACCTCAGCTTCTGCCCGCTCCTCACGAATGTTCCACGCTGATCCGCCGCTATTCGCCATCCGAGCTGTTGCAACAATTCCAGGGTCTCTCTCCGGATTACGCGGACAGCACATCTTCTTTTGCGGAAAAACTCAACAGCATGGATCGAACAGCTGCATCAGCAATAGACGGAATGCTCGAGGATTCCGGAGAGCTATGGAAGAAGCTGTCCGATGGAAAGCTCCGTTTTTCGTACAGCCGAATCAAGGAGTATGTGCGCTGCGGTTTTTCCTTTTACTCGGACCGAATTTTAAAGCTGCAACTGAGCCCTTTTACGCCAACGGAAATTCCGCACGACCTGACTCCGCTTGTCAAAGGCCGCATCGCGGAGAGCGTTGTAAAGGAAGCGGTTTTAAAGCTGAAAGCGGGCGGAATCTCGATCGTAGAAGCAGTTCAAAGCGCTGAATCGAAAATCAGACGTAAGTATGCGCCCTATTTACCGAAAGTTCTGGTTGACTACTATTTGTTGCAATTCTCCAATGCTGCGCGGACGCTGCTGCAATATCTGGAAACGGAAGGCTATGAGTTCAAACATGCAGAAGTGCCGGACCGCACTTACATGCCGGAAATCCAGTTGTTGGAAGATGATCTCGGCATTATGAATATCTATGGCATTCCCGACCTTCTCTTTTATGGGGCGAAAAGACTGATCGGTGAAATGAAATGGGGAGCCTCGGCCACAAAAGAGACTGCGGATTTCATGTTCAATCAAGGAGAGCTGCAATTCTGCTTCTATCCGGAGCTGGAAAGACAGCATCGCCAGTTGCTGGAATCGTCCGGCTTTCGTTACTTCCGTTTAAACATTTTCAGTGAGCTTGGATCGCCGGCAGAGTTGGAACACAAACTCATCAATCTGGGAGCTCCGGGAAGACTCGATACGACTTTGCGGATTTATGGTCTGGCTCCAACACAGGAACAGGTCACCATAGGTTTCGATCAGTTGAAGGAGATCGGAAAAAGCATTCTAAAGGGAGAATTCAAGATTCTGGAAGATCCAAATGATTACTGGTCCCCCTGCACCACCTGTGACTTCATCCTGATCTGCAGGCGGACTCATTCCGCCACTCTATTGCGCGCAAAAAAGGAAGGGGATCGTGAGATAGAAGAAAAAGAGATAGAGAGATAACGATGATAAAGGGGATAAATAATAATTTTGAGCATGAATAAGACAACAGCGACATTTTTTGAGGCGAATGCCGGGACAGGCAAGACTCGCACGCTGACAGAACACATTCTGGACGCTGTCAAAAAGGGGATTTCGCCCGATAAAATTTGCGCGCTGACTTTCACGGATAAAGCGGCGAATGAAATGCTCGATCGTCTTCGTTCAGGCGTTGCTGGACTCGTGTCGAAAGGAGATCTGGACGCTTCACAAATGCAGATGGCTGGAAAGTGTTTCATCGGAACGATTCATTCTTTTTGTTTGCAGCTAGTCAAACGATTTGCTCCTGAGGTGCCGCTTCCACCGATCTTCGACATCGATCCTCAGGAGGAAAGATTTCAGGCGCTGTTTGAAAACCGTTGGGATGAGTTTCTGTCGCAACTCCTGGCTTCGCCGGCGCCGGCGGATCAGGCCATCATTCAATCGCTCGGAGTCACGACCCTGCGCGCGCTAGCGGAACAGCTCGTGAAGACGCGTCACGACTTTCAACTCGAAAACGAAGATCTTCGCTGGCTGGTAGAGGACCTTGCAAATACAAAAAAATGGGGTTTTAGAAAAAACACGCTCGGTGAGTTTGTTTCACGCCTGGTGAAAGACTTTGAACTGCATCGTCCGGTTCTGAGCGCCATGGTGCAGATGAGAAAACTGAAAGCGCCCTATCATGGACCGGTCAAGGATCTGCTGGCTTGCAAAAGTGTTGACCTGCACAATGCAGTGGCTCTCATCCGACAAAATTTTGTGAAACCGTTTCTGCTGGAATATCACGCATCGGGATACGTTCTTTACGATGATCTTTTGAGATTCGCGCACACGCTACTGATGGATCGCAGAATCCGGTCTGAAATGAAGGAGCGGTACGACCTGGTGCTCGTTGATGAGATGCAGGACACGGACGCTGTCCAGTACGAGATCATCCTTTATCTTTGCGAGAAAAAGGATCTTCATCAAAACCTGACTTTGCGCGAAGTTCACGAGGGAGCGGGGAAGTTTGAACTGGAGCCGGAGAAGCTGTTTGTTGTGGGAGACCCGAAACAATCCATTTATGGATTTCGGAACGCGGATCTTTCGGCGTATGAAAGCGTGAAGACGGTTTTGAAAAACAGCGGCGCCGAGGTGCGTCCGCTCACCGGCAATTATCGTTCCTGCGCGAATCTCGTGGAGTTCTCGAACGTGCTTGCGTCGAATCTGTTCCCCGAAATGCGTCCGCATGATTCGATTGCGGCGCGCCCCGAATTTTGTCGGGAGAAAAAGCTGGATGAATGCGTTCATTTTGTAAGGATCTACTCACCTGACAATGAGAGATTGCATCTGCGAATTCTCTCTGAAGCAAACTGGATAGCGCGCAAGATCTGCCAGCTGGTCGATTCGGGTGAGGCTAAGTTCGGTGATTTCGGAGTCCTGCTGCGCAAACTTGTGCATTCGCATTTGTATGTGGATGCTCTTTCCGCGCAGGATATTCCGGTGATCATCGAAGGGGAACGGTTCTTTTACAGATCACAGGAGGTGATCGATTTCATTAACCTTCTGAAGTTCACTGTGGATGAGAAGGATGATGTCGCGCTTGCAGGCATGTTGCGTTCGCCCCTGTTCGGGATGACGGACCGGGAAGTTGCGCTGTTTTTTCACAAACGGAGCGCAGGCATCTTGCCTGCATTAGGGGCCGCAGGCTTCCAGCCTGCAACCAGTCACCTTATGGAGAGAATCTTCGAGATCCGCAAGCAGATTCATCTGCTGAGTCCCGCATCGATGATCGATCTGGTCTTGAAAAAGCTTCCCGTGCTTACGGTCGCGGGACTGGCGTACGGAAGTTATCGCAGCACGCTTGCTCCGCTTAATATTTTACGGATCCACAGGTATGCAGTTGAGCTGGAAACGGATCCAGCGTTCAACCTCTTTCATTTTGTTTCGGTGCTCACTGAATTTTCACGGGAAGGGAAAGAACGAGGTCAGGAACCGCTGGCGGATGAAGGTCTGGATGCGGTGCGCATGATGAGCATTCACAATTCCAAAGGCCTGGATTTTCCGGTCGTGTTTGTACCTTTGACGGATTATGAAATTCGCCGTTCCGCGAATGTGCCCACTGAGATTGTTCATGACTGGGCAACGGGCGCATCAGGCCTGAAGATCAACTGGGCAACTGAGGCAAATTATTTAAAACTGAAATACCGAGACGGTTCTTACAGTACGGAGGAGCCGGTGCTGGATGATGAAGAGAAACGGGTGTTGTATGTCGCGGCCACGCGAGCAAAAAAGGAAATCTACTTTTGCTGTCTGGAGAATGGAAGCGGAAAAGAGGTGTTGCAACTTCTACAAAACGTGAATCCATTCATGCAGGTCAAAGAAGAAGCATCTTCCTCTGCTTTACAACCGGCAGACAAGACTGCACCGCATTATCAACCGCTGGAACCTGTTCTGGAGGAGTGGAAGAAAGTGCAAGACGCCTCTTTGCTTCGTTCTGAAGTGCAGGTCGATAGCGTGACAAACGAAGCCGAGAAGCTGGAACCTGGCGAAGAGGAGCTTGCGATAATTGCTGCTCGCGCCAAACGTTCGGGTGGAACTCTTGTTGGATTGCTCTGCCATGGAGCATTGGAGAAATGGGACTTTCAACAGGCGGGCGATCTTGATCATCTGTTGCGGATTGAAAAAGGGAAGTACTCGCGGAACTTCAGCAAGAATCAAATTGATCACGCTGCTGAAGCAAGCAGCCAGATCCTTCAAGGTTTTGTGGACTCGGCTGCAGCGCGATGGTTGAGCAACATTGACATTGTGGGCAGGGAAGTACCGATTGTGTATTTCGACCGGCAATCGCGCAAAACGCTGTCAGGCAAAATCGATCTGCTTGTGAAGGATGGCGACAAACACCTGATCGTGGATTACAAGACCGATATCTCTCTGACTGAGCCAATGCGCAAACGATATGCGGAACAGATGCGCCTTTACGCCCTCGCTCTTGCGGAGATGGTACCCGGACCGTTGTTGAGCAGACTGCTGCTTGTCCGCACCGGCGAAATCGTCGATTTGTAGATTTGTAGTTGCAGAGCATTTGCCACGCCCTGGGCACAAATTTTTGTGGTCCAAAGTCCACAGTTTATGGAACTGCCTTTCTGAATTTGTCGCAAATGCTCTACCACTACTTCCCCATCACTCGGGACATTCCCCACGCGAAGAGCACAAACATAATTCCCGTGATGACGCCCGCAAGAATACTTTTCGTTGCGGACAATCCCAGCAACAGAGAAACCGGTATCAGCGCAGCTGCGAGTCCCAACCCAATAGCAATTCGATTCATTCAAATTACGGAGTTACATTCTTAAAACCAAACTGTTCCCGTTTCTCACGGATCCGGACGAATGCATCGCGAACAATGTCGCGGACATAGCCCCATGGTCCGGAATCAGGATGTTCGGTTTCCCACCTCATTTTCAATTCAGGTTCCAGTTCGGTAAAGTCTCGGTCACCGTAGTTGCGCCGGCTCGCGGCCTCCCAGCCGAAGCGATACGCGGGCAAATAGGTTTCGTATTTATGGCCCGCCTTGTAATACGGTCGATGTTTGAAATTCTCTTGCCAGTAAACTTCTTCCAGCTTCGGGTCCAATTCGTCTTGGATTTGATCCGCTGCCGCGCCCCCGGCTACAGAACCTGCTGCCGCTCCAATTGCGGCGCCAACCGGACCTCCCAGCGCTCCTCCGAAAGCCGCGCCTGTAGCAGCACCTGCTATTGCGCCTGCGCCAACCGCTGTAAGATTCGCATCAGGTTCACCCGAAAGTCTTTCTCCGGATTCCACTTCTTCCGGCTTGATTTTGTCTTCTGCAGTATTCTTTTTCTTTTTGCTCATAATAATGCTCCTAAAACAAACATAGGCTTTGAAACGCGATGTTCCACCGGGAACCCGCATGACAATTCTTGCCGTTTGTACCTCTGTGGAACAATTTCATAACAAATGAGGGGGTTCATTTTGAGAAGGTGTCCTATTCTACGTTACAGACGTTTGCGGGGGAAGCAACCTTCTGAGCCCCATCTCGTCTAAGTTATAAGACAATGCGCATTCGAATTCTTATTGCGTTCGCGGCCGTAACATTTTTCTGTTCGATTCCAGGTCTGGCACAGGAGACGGTTTCGACTGCAAAGAAAACTTATCGTGTGGAAGCTGTACAGGATCCGATAAAGATTGATGGAGCTCTGGAGGAACCGGCATGGCAAAAGCCTCCTACGTTTACTCTGGAGTACGAGACGAATCCGGGTGATAACACTGCAGCGCCGGTGAAAACAGAAATGTGGATTACGTACAACCATTCCTATCTCTATATCGCGGCGCGTGCCCACGATCCGGAACCGGAAAAGATTCGGGCGCGCTTGACGGATCGCGATCGCGCTTTTCAAGACGATTTTTTGGGTGTTGTTCTGGATACTTTCAACGATGAACGCCGCGCATTTGAATTTTTTGTGAATCCTTTCGGCGTGCAAATGGACCTTTCCCAGAGCGATGTTACCGGAGTAGAAGATGATTCGTGGGATGCGATCTGGGATTCTGCGGGGCAACTGACCGCTCAAGGATACGAAGTGGAGATGGCAATTCCCTTTTCGTCCTTGCGATTTCCGGAAGCAAATAGTACCTGGGGAATTGACGCGCTTCGTATTTATCCTCGCGATCAACGATACCGGTTCGGCTTAAACCAGTTGCCGCGTGGCCGGAATTGCTATCTGTGCAGCGAGTCGAAATTGCAAGGTTTCGCTGGACTCAAAGCGGGTAAAAATATGGAGCTGATCCCCACATTAACCGGGCAACACCTGAATGAAGAGGATGAAACGGATGGGAAAGTCGATCCCGGATTAACTGTGCGTTGGGGGATCACTCCGGGCATCACCGTGAATGGCGCAGCGAATCCGGATTTTTCGCAGGTGGAGGCCGATGCAGCGCAGCTTTCAGTAAACAAAGCGTTTGCACTTTTTTATCCGGAGAAACGCCCTTTCTTTCTGGAAGGCGCCGATTATTTTGACACGAAGATCCAGGCGATTTACAGCCGGAACATCGCAGATCCAACCTGGGGTGTGAAGCTCAGCGGCAAAGAAGGTAAGAGCGCGTTCGGAGCGATTGTAGCTCAGGATGATCTGACCAATTTTCTCTTTCCTGGAAGTCAATTCAGCAGTTTGGGTTCGCTGAATCAAAACAATACTTCATCAATCTTGCGCTATCGTTATGATCTCGGTTCCGGTTCAACAGTCGGCGGCCTGGTTACGAGCCGTGAAGGTGGGGAGTATCACAATCGCGTGCTTGGTGTGGACAGTTTGCTCCGTTGGGGTGAGGAAGCGGTCCGGATCGAATTCCTCGGTTCACACACTGAGTATCCTGATTCCATTCAACGTGATTTCGATCAGCCATCCGGTTCTTTGACCGGCACATCCATGCGCGCTGTATATCAGCACACAGACCGATCGTGGATGAGCCTCGCACAGTATCAAGGTGCGGGCGATGATTTCCGTGCGGATCTCGGTTTCATACCGCAGGTCGGTTATCACAAAGGTTATGCGATCTACGAGCGTTACTGGTTCTCCGATAACAATGAGCACTGGTGGCGAAAATTGACTTTTGGTGCGGAAACAACCTGGCAATATGATCGCGAAGGAAATCCATTGCAACAACAGGTCGCTCCCTATTCCTATATCAATGGGCCACATGAATTTTTCAACGTGGCTTATCTGGCACTTGGTCCGAGTTATTTTTTAGGGCGCCGTTTTGACAGGAACTTTGTGAATGAATTTGTTGAGATGCGTCCGACAGGATCGTTCTATGTGAGTTTCGAAACGCGAATCGGACAGGAGATTGATTATGACAACGCCCGGCAAGGGAATATTCTCCGGCTGATTCCTGGAGTGCGGTTCGATCTGGGCCGTCACTTGCGTTTGCAGCTCAATCACAATTTTGAACGATTAAATGTTGATGGCGAACCGCTCTACCATGCAAACGTTACCGATATTCGGGTCACCTATCAGATCAATACGCGCACGATGGTTCGGGCGATCACGCAATATTTTGACATTTCTCGTGATCCGGCTCTTTATACGTTTGAAGTGAATCAGAAGGACCGCAATCTTTTCAATCAATTTCTGTTTTCCTACAAGATCAATCCGCAAGTGGTTTTGTTTTTGGGGTATTCCGATACGTACGCCAATACCGTTGTTAGTAATCTGTCGCAGGCGAACCGCACCCTCTTCTTCAAAGTCGGCTACGCTTTCACGATGTAAGCAAAGTAGCGCGGGCGTCCCGCCTGCGATTCCGCAGGTATAATATTCTCCAATGCCCCCGCAAGTTCAATTCGGCTACGCACTCCTCAGGCGGTTTGTGCGCTTTTGGATCAATCGTTTCTTTCGCCGGATTCGAATTCAGGGAACTGCAAATATTCCTGAAGGGCCGGTCATCTTTGCGATGAATCATCCCAACAATTTCATTGATTCGTTGATGATCAGCTACGCCATTGAGAGGAAGATCCATTATCTTGCGACATCGCAAATGTTTCGAAACAAGCTTCTGGCTCTATTCCTTCACAATTCTGGAGTGATTCCCGTATACCGCAAGCAGGATGACGCCGCCCACAGCGAGAAAAACATAGCCACGTTTCAGGCTTGCTACGATGTTTTGAAGGAGGGAGGCGCCATCGGTATTTATCCGGAAGGAACAACGCACTCCGAGCCGCGCGTGAAACGGATCAAGACAGGGGCGGCGCGGATTGCGTTGGAAACGGAAAAGCAATTTTCGGTGGGAGTAAAAATTGTGCCGGTGGGATTGAATTTTTTCGCGCGCAAATCCTTTCGTGGGGAAGTGCTAGTCAGCATCGGCGCTCCGTTGAAAACACAGGACTACATTGCCGGCTATCTTTCCGATCCTGTTGTCGCGGTGGAGCAGCTCACGACGCGACTTCAAGATGCGATGGAGGAAGAAATCCTGCATGTGGATGCTCCGGAGCTCGATCAACTGGTGAATGAGATAGCGGAAATCTACAGAGGGGAGCTGATCCGGGATCTGGTGGAAGTCGGAATGCATCCGGAGGAAGTGGACCGCTTTCGTGTTTCCAAGAAATTAGTAGATGGAATTCATTTTTTCAATAAACGGGATCCTGTGCGGTTGAGGAAGGTGCAGGATGGAGTTCGCCTGTACCAGAGCCGCCTCCGGAAAGCGCATCTTCAGGACAGTCTACTCCATCAAATGGTTGGTAAGCCAGCATCTTACGGCGCGTTCCTGGTTCGCGTTGTCCTGCTTCTGATAAGTTTCCCTCTTGCGCTGTGGGGAGGAATCAATCATTTCTTGCCTTTTCAGATCACGCGCTGGATAACGCGGAAGATCGCAAAAAAGGAAACCGATTATGCTACTACGCGAATCCTGAGTGGAATCGTTTTCTACACGCTGTTTTATGTGGCCCAAATTTACTGGGTGCTTCGCGAGTTTGGACCGTTTGTTGCGGCCATTTACGGCGGCACTTTGCCGTTGTTTGGCGCTTTCGCGTATTATTACTGGGACAAAATCAGGATTATCTCCGGTGATTTGCAATTGTTCTGGATGATGCTGACAAGAAAGCGTTTGTTGGAGCAACTGCAGCAGATGCGAGCCGAATTGATCGCCGAAATGGACCAGGCAAAAGAGGATTACCTGCAGCAGCTTAACGGAGCGCAGGCTGAGGTTGTTGAATAATTCGGTCCGCATCGCGAACAGACTCTTTCGAATTATTCAACAACCTCGGCTTTCAGTCTGCATTACCGGCCGCAGGCATCTTGCCTGCAGCATTAGGAGAAACTTGTGCCTTCTCATAAATTAGAAGAGCTTAGATACCCGCAACTGGACGGTTTCCATCGCGAAACCACTCTTTTTGTAATCGCTGTCAGCCCTTTGGAAGAGCATGGCCCGCATTTGCCTCTCGGTGTGGATGCGTTTGATGCAGAGCATTTCTCGGAAGAAATCACCCTGGTTTTCCTGGAAAAATATCCTGAGTGGAATGTCGTGCGCATTCCCACTCTTTACATTGGTTCCTTTTTATTCGATGCGCCTGGCAGCATCCGGGTGAAGCCTCGCACGATTCGCAATCTTCTTGTGGACACGCTTTCCTCGCTTGCAAAATATGGTTTCAAATATTTTCTGATTTCGAACGCGCATGGCGGTCCGACCCATATCGTGGCGCTCGAAGAAGCAGCGGCGACTGTCTCACGCAAATACGGCGTTCGGGCAGTCTCCTATTCAGGCCACATGATCTGGAATTTTTTTCGTGGCCCTTATCTGGAAGAAATGAAAGAGCGGCTCCAGCTCACCGATGCAGATCTGGAGGCGCTTAAACAAGATGCCCATGCGGGAGAATGGGAAACTTCGATGATGTTGAAACTTCGGCCTGACCTGGTGGATCCATCCTATAAATCACTGAATTCCTTCACAGTGAAGTGGATGGAGCGATTGCGTCCCAATTATCCGCTCAAGACCGGAGAAAAACTTGGCTACGTGGGCCATCCTTCGCGCGCCAATGAGACGCTTGCGGACGTTTCCAGCAAATTCCTGACGGAAAAAGCTTTTGAGCTGATCGAAAAAGATTTGCTTTCCGGGAAACGTCTCGGCTCTTCTCCCTTCTACTGGCTTAGAACTAATGTCTTAGCAATTATAGCGATTCTGGTTTTGCTCACAGTACTTTCCTGGCTTTATCTTACGTAATCAAAGTAGCGCGGGCGTCTCGCCCGCGGTTATTATAAAATATTAAATATGTCAAAACGTGCGCTTCTTGTAATCGATGTCCAAAAGGGAATTGTTCGTGCGCCCTCCATTCTGGATCCGGAGGGGGTATTGAAACGCATTCGCACATTGCAGGACCGTTTTCGCGAAGCAGGAGCGCCGGTGCTGCATGTTCAACATGATGGTCCTTCCGGACATCGCGTAGAAAAAGGCACGCCTGGCTGGGATATCGAACGGGCGGTGACTCCTGCGCTCAACGAAGCGGTGATCAACAAACGCGCTAGCGATGCATTCTTTGAAACCCCTTTGCACCAAAAATTGGCCGCGCTGGGAATCACCGATCTTGTGATCGCAGGCTGCATGACGCAATATTGTGTGGATACCACCTGCCGGCGCGCTGTTTCACTCGGCTATAACGTTTTCCTGGCAAGCGATGCTCACACAACCGCGGATGATGGTGAGCTTACCGCAGCGCAGATTGTGTCTCATCACAATACAATTCTGGATGGTTTCTCCGCGGGTGGCCATGCGATTGTCGTGCAACCCTCCGGAGAGATAGAACCGGGCTCGTAATCAAAGTAGCGCGGGCGTCTCGCCTGCGAACTTGCGAAGACGGGACGTCCGCGCTACTTTGTTAGACTTTACCAGCTGGTCTCAGCCAGGATTAACGTTTCGGCATCGCGGCTTGCCATCGGCCGCGAAAAATAAAACCCTTGCGCAGATTCACATGCAAGAGCCTTCACTTGCAAGAGCTGCGTCGCCGTTTCGACCCCTTCCGCGATGACTTCCATTCCAAGGTTATGCGCAAGCGTGGCGATGGTGCCCACAATCTCTCCCTTTTTCTCGGTTTTTCCAATCCGGCTGACAAAGGAGCGATCGATTTTTAGCGTATCCACCGGAAGCTGATGCAGATAGCTTAATGACGAATAACCGGTGCCGAAGTCATCAATATGCAAGCGAACTCCGAGTGATCGCAATTGCAACAGTTTGCTTGTTGCTTCTTGCGGATGTGCCATGAATACACTTTCTGTCATCTCCAGTGTCAGATGGTTCGGATTAATGCCGGTTTGCATCAGCACTTGTTCAATTTGAGGAACCAGATCCTGTTCTGCAATTTGTACTCCGGAAAGATTGACGCTAATCGTGAGCGGGCTGCGCGTCGGGAACTGCGTGGCCCATCTTTGCATTTGTTCGCAAGATTCTTTCAGAATCCATAGTCCCATAGGGATGATGAGTCCCGTTTCTTCTGCGAGTGGAATGAACTCTTCCGGCAAAATCAAACCACGTTCTGGATGTTGCCAGCGCATGAGAGCCTCAAACCCGGTGAGCTTGCCGGTGAATAAGCATACTGTGGGCTGGTAAAAAGCGCGGAATTCTTTGCGTTCCAAGGCGCGCCTGAGATCATTTTCCATTTGCAATTGGAGCACAGCGGTGGTGTGCATGCCGCTATCAAAAACCTGATAACGCGCGCGTCCGTGCGCTTTTGCGCGATACATGGCGATGTCTGCATCTCTTAACAAATCATCGGACCGTCCGTATTCTTCCGAGCTCAGAGCGATTCCCATGCTTGCAGTGGTGAAGACCTCATGCTGCCCCAGTTTAAAAGGAAGATTCAGTTCCTGCTGGATGCGATCAGCAACACGGGTTGCGTCGCTGACATGATGGATGTCGTCCAGCAGGATAGTGAATTCATCCCCGCCCACTCGAGCGATGGTATCGCCGGGGCGCAGACAGCGAAACAACCTCTGTGCAAGTTCGACAAGCAACTGGTCACCCACAGTGTGTCCCAGGCTATCGTTGATCAGTTTGAATCGATCGAGATCAAGAAAGAGAACGCCGAAGGAGTAATCTTTTCGCCTTTTTGTCTTACTGACAGCCTGCGAAAGCCGGTCATTAAAGAGAGTTCGATTTGGCAACTGCGTAAGAGTATCGTACAGCGCCTGCCGTTCCAGTTGTTCCTCTACGCGCTTTCTCTCTGTGATATCTTCACAGACAGTAACAATCCCCATCGGTTCTCCAGCGTCATCAAAAATCACTTCGGATATCAGTTGAACCGGAAACGGTGTTCCGTCCTTCCTGACGTTGACGGCTTCTCTGCGCCAGCTCTGCATTTGTTTTATGTTTTCGAAGCTGGGGGGATTCCAGAACGCATGGGGAGCGAGGATTCGCGCCTCCTTTCCCGTGAGCTCTGACTGCTCATACCCGTGAAGCTCCGCTTCAGCGTGGTTGGTGAACAGAATTTTGCAATCCGTGTCGGTAATCGTCATGCCGAGATTCATCGTTTCGACCGCCTTTTCCAGGCGACGCAACATGATCTGTGAATCTTCTTTTTTTGTCCTGGCAGGTTTCTTCTTCATACAGGCTCCACTGTCAGCATTAGAGGTTCTATTTCGGTGCACCCGGTAAAGTGAGTCTGGTCTATTACCGTTTTAATACTACTTGATACTTACTATACATGTTAAATGGAGAGAAGGGAAGCAGGAAACTATTGCCTGTCGCAAATTGCATATTGCATATTTCAGATTGTAAAATGAGGTGTGATGCCGAAATTAAGGATACCTTACAGGGAACAGGCAACGGCGCATTGTTATGACCGTCTTGTCCAAACCTTGTCGCTCTACCAGAAAGGAATCGCCGATATCAGACTGGCGATGGAATCAAACAATTCGTTTGGGGAACGTTTGAGAAAGGTATTGCGGCTTCATGCGATGAACCTTCAGGCAACGGATCCAGAAGAGAGTTCCGATTCGTGGAATGATGAAGATGTCTATCTGTGTTGTCTGTATGACATGCTGGAGGCCATGTACAATGCCGAAGCAGAAAGGATTGCTGGCGCGGCCGGATCTCATCATGACAAGCGGAAAAATCTGGATGATCTCAGGGCTTCCATTGCCAGGTTGCCCTTCGGCAGTTCCCAATACCGAAACAGCATTCGTCCACGTTTGGAGAAGTCCGTGTGGGAACGTATGAGAAACGTGGAAAGGAGTTTGTAGTAGCGAATTCATTCGCTAAAAAATAGCGACTAAATAAAGTCGCTACTACGAACGTGTTAAGATCAAAAGTATGAAAAGTTATTTTTCGATGGGTGAACACACATTCAGAGTGGCGATGTCCATGCATGCAGCAGCCAGGGCAAGATTAGTGGAAAGGCTCCGGAAACAAGGTGTGGCAGAAGAGTCGATCGTTCTTCTACAAGGCGGGGCTTCGCGCATGAAGTACGATACGGACCGGGAATTTCTTTTCGAACAGGAAAGTTTTTTCCAGTATCTGTTTGGCGTAAAGGAGCCTGGATTCTTCGGAGCTATTCAAGTCGGTTCCGGCCGTAGCGTGCTCTTCATGCCACGTTTGCCGGAAGAATATGCGGTTTGGATGGGACGAATCCATCGACCAGAACATTTTTTTGCTGCGTACGAAGTCGATGAAGTCCGTTATGCCGATGAGCTCGCTGATACGTTGGGTGCAATGAATCCGGACGTTTTGCTTTTGCTTCATGGCCGAAACACCGACAGCAATCTTATGGCGATTCCGGCGCAATTTCCGGGAATCGATCATTTTAAGACGGAACTCACAATTCTGCATCCGGAGATCGTGGAGTGCCGCGTAATAAAATCGCGGGAGGAAATCGAACTGCTTCGCTGGATCAATGGCATTTCGAGTGATGCGCATGTGGAAGTTATGCAAGCGTGCAAACCGGGCATGTACGAATATCAACTGGAAGCCATTTTCTTGCGCGAAATTTACGCGCGTGGTGGTTGTCGTTTTACTGCTTATACATCCATTTGTGGATGCGGACCGAATTCAGCGATTCTGCATTACGGTCATCAAGGCGCGCCGAATAACCACTTGCTTGTGGACGGGGATATGTTTCTCAACGACTCCGGAGCTCAATATCATGGTTATGCTTCCGATATCACCTGTTCGTATCCTGTAAACGGAAGCTTCACTCCGAAGCAACGAGACATTTACGAAGCGGTGCTCGCCGCCAATCGCGCAGTGCAAAGCGCGATGAAACCCGGGATCGCGTGGCCCGATATGCACCGTTTGGCGGAACGCGTGATTACGGAACATTTGCGCGATATTGGAGTAATCAGAGGAAGCATTGATGAACTGATCGCTCAACACATCCCGGCGCTTTTCATGCCGCACGGGCTTGGTCATTTTATGGGCCTGGATGTTCATGATCCGGGCGGGTATCCGGAGGGGATTTCCCGCATTGATGAACCAGGTATTCGGAGCCTTCGCTGCGGACGAAAACTGGAAGAAGGTATGGTGATTACAGTGGAACCCGGCATCTATTTTATTGATGCCGTGTTGGAACCCGCACTCGGGAATCCAGCCATTTCGCATCTTTTATCACACGACGTTCTGAAACAATTTCGTTCTTTCGGCGGCGTGCGAATTGAAGATGATGTACTGGTCACATCCGTTGGCTCTGAAAATTTTACGCGTGTACCGCGCGAAGTTCCGGAAATCGAAGCAGTGATGTCAGAAAAATTAAAGGTTAAAAGTTAAATCTTCCGCAGAAAAGACCAGATACGATTCTTCATTACTACAGCAGGTGGATTGGGAAGTTTCTCCGGTGGATCGGCTTTGATTTCATTGTCTTTCGTAAGCACAGCGATCGTCATTTCTCCATCGGTGTAATATCTGTCTCCTCCGCCATTTCGTCCTGACAGTGTTGCGCCTACGCCGGTCACCTGGTAGATCCTTAACACCTGTTGCGTGTTTTTAGCATCGGTAATCAATGTATCCCTTTCTGCATCGAGATTTGGCGATATGTGATGCGTGATTTGTCCGGTTCTGCGGCTTACTCCAACGCCAACATCAAATGTCGTTGCTCCGATCCATGTGGGACGGTCCACAACACCAAATTCCTCAGGCGCCTGCCAGAGGCGAACATGATGTCGTTGCCGTGCGCTGCTTCCCACTTCGCGCTCAAATGCGAGGTCTTGCTGGCGGCCCCAAAGATAGAGTGAACTCACCGGAGCGGTCGGATCCGGTTTTCGAAAAAGAACGCTTTCCACGATTTGTGTCGCGCTTCGAAAGGTGATCGGATCTGCAGGATGCCACCCTGCTGCAATCAAACAACGCAGAATCTCATCCTGTGTCCCAACAAAGCCGACATTCACTGGATCCCCTGGAATTCCTTCGCCTGTAACCGTACATTTCGGTGCTGCGGAAAGCGCAGGATGATGTTCGTGGTGTTTCCACATAGCCGGCAGAATCAAATAGGCAAGGAGTAAGTATGTGATGAGAACGATGAGAATCAGAACTAATAAACTTCCCACATGATAATTCTATTCTAATGGGATGTGGTGCGGGCGAGTGAAGCTGTGAAAAAATCAGACGGAGCGCGGGCTTCCAGCCCGCAAAACTTTGTAGGGTCGACGAGCTTGGCGGGCAGAGATGCACGCTTCAGGAGTGGCGATGGAGTGGCTGCAGTGAAAATAAAACATCTGCTGGCTGATTAGCTTTTGCGGGCGAGTCGCCCGCACCACTTGGTTTCTGCGATGCGCTCCTCAAATAGATCTTGTTACATTTTTTCATAGACTTGATTCATTTGCTGGGCAATTCGCTTCCAATCAAAAGTGAGAGCACGTTCCCTTGCGGCAAGCGAGAGTCTTTGTCTGCGGACCGGGTCATTTGAGAGCTCGAGTATTTGCGAAGCCATCGTTCCGGCATCGTGAAGCGGCGCTATTACAGAGCACTGTTCATCCACATAATCGCGAATGCCACCAACATCCGTAATTACGGACGGCAACCCGCAGCTTAACGATTCCAGCAACGCCACGTTCGCGGTTGAATCAAGAAGCGGTAGTACGAGCAGATCGCTCGCGCGGTACAAATCGAGCAATTCATCGTCCGTCAAATTCGTTCGTAATTCGATATTGCCGGCAGCGGCAAAAAGTTTTCGAAAGTGTTCTTGTTGCTCCAGCGATAGATACGCAGCAAACACTCGATTCACAAGGATGAACCGCACCTCCGGATCTTCCCTCTTTACGATTCCCGCCGTTTCGCAAAGCGTTGCATAATCCCGGTGGTGATGGCCTACGCAAAGACACAATTTTACCCGGCCGGATTTTTCAGCTCGCCCGGGAGTAAAGTAATCTGTATCCATTCCGTGAGGCACAAAAAATACTTGATCCTTCCCCATCAACGATTCCATATGCGCCACCTGGCTGTGTGATACGACAACGGCAGCATCCAACCATTTGAAATGTTCTTTCATACGCATAACCCGGTCAAATTCATCTGCTGTTGCGTGGAATGTGCCGATAACTCTGTGATTTCCTTTTCGTACCAAGGCCGGTAGATATCTAAAATGATTTTCGGCAAACAGGAAATGATAGATTCCTTTGGAATGCGTTTTCATGTGCATCGCTGTAAAAGTTTCCTGATAGAGACCGTCATACCACTCCATCCCGGATCTCTTTCGAAAAAAACGATGAACAAAACCGGCGCCGCGAACAGCGGTTACCCAGCGCGGCACATTCACGGGCTTACCGGCAAACCGTGCCAACTGGTCGTATCCGGAATGACCTGCGTGATGCGGAATGTGCCTTGTAACGGTGTACGGTTGCATTTGCATTCACTGCTGCTGTGAACGAACCACGTACCGACGCGTAATGCAGGCACGTCTGCGTTCCGCATGACACTGTACTACAATAAAACAGTATCCGCTATGAAACGTGAAGTCAGCGAAAAAGATACTCGTATCCGTCTGGTGTTGTGCACGATTTCAATCATATTTTGATCCTGCAGAAGATTGATGATGCTGTCCAGGAAGGATCTCTGTTAAAGTGGAAACTTCGCGCTTTCGCGAAGGAGAAAAACGGAGAATGACTCAGTCAAAACAAAAAATCACGATCCTGATTATTGAAGACGATCCGGCGTTGCGTCATTCTCTTCAGGAATTCTTGAAGCAAAGCGGATTTATCGTTGAGACGGCGAGTGATGTAAGTCAGGCGCTGCTCAAACTGTGGACAGGCAGTTACGATATAGCTCTCACAGATATCGTCATGCCGGGGCTGAGTGGTTTGAAGTTGCTCGATCTTTCCAAAAATATTCTGGACGTCGTCGATTT
>JAKEFK010000185.1 GCA_022616075.1 bacterium | reverse complement strand
GGCCAGACTTCTGCGGTTCGGAGTTCCTTGTTCGATATTCGGACTTCTCTCCGCTATCATTTTGGTTGTCGGCTATGCCGCGTTAGGTAAGAAGGGAGATAGGGAGATAAACAACGCGATATGGAGATAAGGAATAAATTATTGAATTTTGCATCAATTTCCGTTTTGTTTTCATCTCCCTAGTTACATCTATCAAATTCGCGACGAGAAAATCCTTGTTGTCGCTATTATGCATCTTCGCAAAGACCCGAACTCCTGGAAATCCCGTGTTCAAAATCCCTAACCTTCGGGCTTTCACTCAACGTCAAATTAGCTCTGCCGGCGAGACGCGGCGTTACAAACGGCCAACGAAGTTTCTGAAATCATTGAGCCTTGTAATAGTCCACGGCCTCTGCGAATTCAGTCTCAGCTATCCAGAGAAACTCGAGTTCCACAGGAATTATTTTTTGTTGATCCTGTCAAAAACTTGCTTGGCGGGAATTGAAAGAAGTTGTCCTTTTTCGTACGCGTCAATACGATCTTCAACCTCAGCTGCCCACAGATCATCAATCGACTTCCTCGACGGAAACTCGAAACTGGACAGCAGTTGCTCAATCAACTCGGCACGTTCAATCGGCGGCAATTCGATAGCTTCAGAAAGGATTTTTTCGGCTTTCTGGGACATAAGAACTCCTTCGAGTCTGATCAAAATTATACAAATTACGATAATCTTGTGCAAACTCCAGTTCCTGTGTTCCGATCTAATATTTGCTCAGGGTGTCGGAGAGTGAGCTGTGTAATTCACAACCGAAGCGTATTTCTTTGTCTCCTGTTATGGATTTCTGAGAATTCGGCGTCCCACTGGAATCTCATTCGGCTCTTTATTCAGGTCGGAAAAGCCCGATCCTGGGCATTACGATGGCTTCCGTTGAGTAGCCCCAACTAGCGGCAGCCAAAATGAAAACGTCCGAGGACTGACTAACTCTGCTAGCGGGTCGCCCGCATCACTTCGTTTAGTCCGAATCTCCTCAGCGCAAGAAACACGCCGAAGTATCCCAACGTGCAAAGGAGCGAAGCGAGTAGAAAATTCGTTTTACCGAAGTAAAACCAGAGTGTAGCCATTAGCAGAACTCCAAGCAAAGGCGCAAAAATAAATCGGAGGAAAGAGGTAACGCTCACGAATCGTCTCAAGTAACCCGCACAAACAAGGAAGACGCAGAATTCGGATAGAACCGTGGCCACGCTTGCGCCATACATGTCCCATGCAGGAATGAGTATTAGATTCAAAACAATATTCGAAATTGCGCCCAGAGCTGTTGCGCGGAATAAAGCCGCGCGTTGCTGAGTAACCACAAGCAGGATCCCCTGAAAGGCGTTTGCGAACATGATCACGCACGTCCAGATCAGCAAGCTCAGCACGCTGGAGGAGGCAGCGAATCCTGGGCCGAAAACGAGCGAGACCAGCTGAGTCGAGTTCATAGCGATCAAGAAAGTAATCCACAGGCCGAACGCGATGCTATAGTACATCGTGAGCCGGTAGATTCCTGCGGCTTTTTGCGGTTCTTTTGAATACAGGTTGGACAATCCGGGCAGCAACACCATCCCGGCTGTGACGGGCAACAATCTTAGTCCATAAACAAATGTGTATGCTGCATCGTACCATCCCACAATCTCATCTGTTGTAAATAGCGACAGCAATACTGTGTCCACACGATAGTAGATTCCGATGAAGATCTCAGTGAGACCCAACGGAAGGGCCAGCTTGAAGAGCCTCCAGAGGAATTTCATATCTCGCGGCAGACTCAACCGCGCAACTTTAAAATGACAAAGACTGAGAGCAGTAACACAGTACAAGACCGTTCCGATCAAAAACGCCGGTCCCACAGAATCCAGAGCGGGATTCGAGGTTGTGGCTGCGAGCAACGCCAGGAAAATGACACCGTACATGAGAACATTCAGAATGGAACGGTACACAAAGGATTGGAGCGCTTCAAACAGAGAGGTGCTGGCTCCTGCAATCGACTGCAATGCGGCACTGATTGCCAGCAGGAGAATCAGCCGGTTGACCTCCGATTCCTTATTGAAAATCAGAATTCCGATCAGCATCAGAAAAAGAAAGACAAAGGAGAGCAAGGTGCGAAGTGTGAGAGAGGCCGTAAAATATTGAGCAGCAAGCTGCGGATTTTCTCCAACATCCCGCGAAGTCAGCAGATCAAGACCAAATTTTGTAATCACTGAAAACAACGTTACAAAACCGAAAGCGAACGCAAATTTTCCATATTCTGAAGCGCCGAGAAGGCGTGCCAGGTAAACGGTTGTGAGAAAGAAGAGTCCTTTGCCTGCAAGTTGAGAGGCGAAGTAAAAGATGGAATTTTTTGCCCAGCGCAATGAAAAGGACCGGCGCGATTCGCCGGTTTGTTGCTGCTCTTCGATTCTACCGGCGGAAAGGTTCATTTTGACGAAATGCTATAGCAATTGTCTAGAGGAGAAAACGGAAGATTCATCCCCACAGGTTCAGCAAGCAGAACCCAGCCCGGCAACAATTGCCAGCCTGGCTTCAACTCGCGTGGTTCCTGCTTCGCTGCTGCAGCAACAATTTCTTTAATGATGAGATTTCTGTCCATCCATTGACGAGCCTCATAATAATCGTTCACGAATTCAAGGGTCAATCTCTTCCCTTTCTTTGGCCATAAAACAGAAAAATAGTAGTCCTTCCAATCCTCATAAGGAACCGGTTGTCTTGCGACTTCGCGATCATTGATGCGCAAACTGGCCACCGGTACCTCGCCCGCTGCAATGTTCCCCATTGCAGTCATGCGGATCACAACCGGTCCAGGAGGAAGGTGAACGTTTTTTATCACATGAATCGAAACGTTTACGTGCTTCGGGGCTCCTGATTTCGGAAAAATACGAATCCAATTCCCTTCTCGTGGAGAAACAGAATCAAGCAAGGCTGGTTCGGGCCGCAGCACAACTCCGCAACTTCGTATCTGCATTTTTGAGCTGGATGATTGGATAGGATAAGAAACCAACTGGAACGGATGATTTCTGTTGTTACTAATACCGTAGATCTCGGCGTGCGTCAGTAGACCGGTTGGATTCTCTTGCAGAATGACCGGTTTACCTCCGGATTGCAAAGGCCAGCTCAATCGAACACCCAGGTCTCGAGCGTCGGCGCCCAATCTCATTCTTTTTGGATTTGTAGTCCGTAAAACGCGGATTGTGAAAATGCCCTCCCGTTCGCCTTCAGGAATACCCACAGAGACATTTTGCCATTGTGCCCGGGTCAAAATCATCCGTTTAATGGAAGTATCGTTCCAGTAAAAAAGGGCCTCTACAGGTTCCTTTTCAACTGACGGATTTGCCAAAAGCTGAAAGGAAATCATCTCTCCGGAAATCTGCAGCGGGAACGAAGCCTGCCCCCGCGTCCAGTAAAGGCTTTCCGTACCTTCCTGCTCCAATTCATGAACTCCGATCGGATCAGAAAGCGAGCACATCCAAGCAAGATTACCGACTGCGATCCCCAACTCACGCTTATCAGGAACAAACCAGATTTCCGGTTCGATCCGTAAAACAGCGTATTTACCTTTCATCAAATGAGGTAAGTAGTATTTGAATTCTTTCCATTCAAAACTTGACAAATGTAGATTATCGACGAGCTCGTTATTCACGAATATTTTCACGGCAGCTGATTTCTTCACGGCTTCAGGGTTGAGCTGGCGAAGAGAAATGGAAAGCACTGCTCCACGAACCTCCATTTTTGAAATCGCCGCACGTCCTGTCCAACGAAAATTATTCCCTTCTTGATCCTTTTCCCATTCATGATAACCGTGTTCATAAACCGGGATTCTGCGTGATTGAAGTGTTGAGCGAATCTGAAAAGCAGCCACCAAGATGATTGTGCAAATAAAAATCCGTGTGCCCCAAGAGAATCTAGGCACCGGTTGTGTTGAGCCGGGTTGAATCACCAGCGGTCCGATAAAACCCCAGAAAACAAACTGCAGCTTAAGAAGAAGCAGTGGATGGCCCGTAAAACAGGTTAGAAGAAATGCGATCAATCCAGCAAACAAACCAAAAATCAACGGGAAATCCAGGACATCCGAAGCGCGAAGTTTTTTTATTGCGTAACGCAGGATTTGTATCAGTATCGCGCAGAATAAAATAAGACCGGGAAGGCCGATTTCCGAAAGAATTTGTAGAAAATAGTTATGTGCATTCTCCGGCTGTGTTTGAAAATAAGGAGCATTTCGCAATGCATTTGTAAACGCACCCGCCCCGCACCCAAACACCGGATAGTCTCGAAATAGATCAATTGCAGCTTTCCAGAATGTAATCCTTCCTTGCAACATCCGGTCGAAAGTGATCTGTGGGTTGAATGTGTACATCACAACTTGAAAGAGAGAAACAGGTTTTGGATTTTGATAATTGATAACGAACGCCGTGAACACGAGTAACACGAACCCACTCATTAACACGTACGCTCCACGCTTCACTAACCACGCGGTTGGGCCACGCAAATATTTCGATCCATCGATACCGGCCCACCTCAGTAACGCGGGAAGGAGAAATAGCGCAAGGAAAGCGGCGCCTATCCCGGCTCTAGAGACAGTAAAGACCAGCGCCAGAAAAACGACGGCCACCAGCACGATGTGAAGGAGAGCTTCCTTCGAAAATCTATGGAATGCAGGCGTCCCGCCTGCATTGTGGACGGGACGTCCGCGCTCCACAGGACTGGAGCAATACGCAAACGCAGCAAAACAAACGATCGTAGCGAGATAAGTCGCAAGAGAATTGGGATCACTAAAGGTCGAATTAATGCGGACAATTTTCGGATTCACTTTGATCCAGTATTCAAGCAACTGGAATCTGAATGCGTATTGAAGAATGCCTAGAACCGATACCAGAACGGCAGAATAGAATATGATCCGGGCCGCTCTTTGAATTTTTTCTGAAGTATCCAGCGCATCAATCGTGATGTAGAAAAAGAGCATTCCTTCCATCATGTAGATCAGACTGTGCAAAGGAGCGAGATCGGAGTAAGGATTAACGCGAAAAATATTCCAGTTATCCTTGAGTTTCAGAAGAAAGACTTCTGACAACACAAAATGGCCGCTTATCAGAGCGAGAACCACGGAAATAGCGCTGACCAATAAGAACAACGAAAGAAGCGGATTCAGCGGATGATCCGGAAGCCGCCAGCGCTGTGAACGTATTCGTTGAAAGGCCCACCAGAAAGCCAGAGAAAGAAAAAGGAATTCAACAAGATCAAGCTTGAAAAGGTACTGAAACTGTGAGGGTAACAGTGGATACAAGAAAATAAAAACAAGGTAAGCTGTAAACAGTCTGTAGCGCACCAGGAAGCCGGCGCTAACAAAAAGCAGCATCAGAACAAGCTGCAGAATTGTTTGATCCAGCATCGCTACCGATGCCAGGAAGAAACCGCTTCCAAGCAGGACCAGCAATGCCATTTTCAAATGCCGAGTGAACTCTTCCTGTACTGCTCCCTGAATAAAACGAAGGAAATCATTATGAATAGGCTAGTCACAGCAGCAATGAGCAGATTCAATTTCATTTTCGGGCTCACCGGCGCCTCGGGAAGCATCGGCGCGGCAACAACGGAGGTTTCTCGACTGTGTACCTTCGCCATGTAAGACGAAATGTCTCGCAATTCACGCTTGAACACAATGGCTTGATTCTCTTTCTCACTGAGCCTGGTTTGAAGCAGGATCTCAGTTGAAACGTCAGGTTTGGTACCGGACCGGTAGGCATCCAAATTCTTTCTGAGAGTTTGCGCTTCCTCAGTGAATTGAGCAATACTCTCTTGCAGCTCGTTTTTGTAATCCTTATAACCCTTCATCTTTTCTTCGAAAGACTTCGAATGTCGCAGTATGATCCCATCAGCGATTGCATTTGCAAGCCGCACAGTCTCCTGAGGACTGTTCGCTCTGATTCGGACGCTGACCCAGGGGGAGACTCTGATGGAGTCCGTTTCTGCTTCGATCATTTTTGACAAACGCTTTGAGGAAACGTTCAAGCCAACTTTGCCGGCAATCGTTTGTTGAAAAGCTTCGCTATTAATGACTTTGGCGACAGTGTATGGATCTTCCAGAATCTTTTCTACAGCCAATCCAATGTTCAGAAGAAGAGAGGTTTCATATTGCTTTGGCAGAAAAGAGCTTACAACTCCAGCCAGTATAATTCCAGTAAGTACACCACCTGCGATGAGTTTCCATCGAATCACCAGGGGATGAAGAATTTCATATAACGCCGATTCTTCTTCGCGAAAACCTGTCTGCATAGTCGTCATTTTAACAGAATTCGGATAGAGCACGCGCCGGCATGGTAGAATTTGAGAGCAAAGAAAAAATCCTGGGTCAAACGGAGCGCAGGCTTTCAGCCTGCATTACGGGCCGCGGACTTCAAGTCCGCGAATTTGCAGGCAGGATGCCTGCGGCCCCTAATGCGGGGCAAAATGCCCGCGCTGCGTAGCCGTCCCCGTGTTGCGTATGCGATTGTCAGCAGCGTTTTTAGTGCTTCTTCTGCTCTCACAGTTTGCCTGGGGTGATAAGGATCTTTGGACATCCTACGGACCCTATGGAGGGTACTTCCACTCCTTTGCTTTTTCACCTGCAAATGAACAGCTGATCTTTGCCAGCGAGTTTGACGGGCTCTTTCGAAGCGTCGACCAGGGACTCACATGGCAGAGAGTGCAGATTCCTGGCGGAGAATTCAACGTACGAATGCATCCGAAATCGCCGGAAATCATAATTGCAGCCAACTATGCGAACGGCATCTTTGAGAGTCTTGATGATGGAGTTACGTGGACACAAGTCTTTCAATATCCTTTTGAAGAGGACAGCTTCTACGACTTTGAATTTCATCCGTCGAATTCGGCGGTTCTCTACGCTATTAGTTACTACCATGGAGTCTTTAAAAGCACAGATAGCGGGCGAAGCTGGATCGCCAAAAATTCGGGATTATCTTTAACGACTCAGGCAAGATGCTGTGTGGATACTCCTCAACTGGAAGTGGATCCCAATCATCCGGAAACCGTGTACGTCTTAATGCCCTCCAGGCAGGTGTACAAGACAACGGATGGAGGGGAATCATGGCGTTTGGCAAGCACTGGTTTGAAGCTCACGGATCCGGCTCATGCTCTTGTCATTGATCCAAAGGATACGAGGACACTTTATGCCGGCGGAGTGAACGGCATTTTCCGCACAACGGATGGCGGATTTCAGTGGAAATCCAGAGGTTGCAAGTGTTCTGCTAGAAGTCTCGCGTTGGATCCAAAAAACCCGGACATTCTTTACGCAGCAGGAGAAGGAGCCCTTCGCAGCGCAGACAAGGGGGCTACATGGGAATGGTTCAGCCCTCACCCTTACATTGCGTCGATTTTTCTTTCTGTGGCAGTACATCCCGCGCATCCGGAATTGGTATTTGTAGGGGGTTTTGGCGCGGGAGTCGCGCGTTCAAAGGATCGTGGAAACTCATGGGAAACGAGAAACGATCAGCTTGATGCTTTAAACGTCGTTCGCCTGATTGTCCATCCAAAAGTCCCGAACCGTTTGTTAGCCGTAGCCGGTCAGCAAGTTTACCTTAGCCTGAACGGAGGCCACGCCTGGGATCTTCCTCTGAGAAGCCGGAGCTCTGCATTCTATTTCAGCGACGTTGCTGTTCATCCTGTCAATCCTGATTTGATTGTCGCGGCCGGTGCCAGAAAGGATAAACCAGGAGCCATTGTATTCAGCAAAGATGGAGGGAAAAATTGGGAGGCGGGAAAACATTTCTCCGGAGTGAATTATGGCTGCGCGCGATGCGTTGCGTTCGACCCTGGTGATCAAAAGACTTTGTATGTGGCGCCGTTTAACAAAACCGGCAATCGAACGACCCAGCTTGGTGTGGCGCGAAGCAAAGATCTCGGCAAATCATGGAAATTGTTAAATAACGGTCTTACAGCAAAAGATGTTTGGGTCATTACCGTTCATCCAAAGGAATCCTCGAAGATTTACGCAGGAACCGGCAGCGGCAAGCTCTTTGTCAGCGGCAATGCCGGAGAAACCTGGATCGACCGGAGCGCCGGCCTCGATCAAAGTTCGATACGTGCTATTGTTCCGGATCCTTCGGATTCTAGTACGATGTACGTAGCAACATATACTTCTGTATTCAAAAGCATAGATGCCGGTCAGACTTGGGTGAGGAAGACAAATGGACTTCCGGATTCCTGGTATAACTTCGTTGATGTGGATGCAAGAAATCATCAACATGTATACGCTGCAGGCGAAGCGGGAATCTTTCATTCAAGTGATGGCGGTGAAAGCTGGTCGGTTTTTGATTCCAGGAGTCCCGGTCCTTTTGCAGTCTGGAACCTTCTAATAAATCCCGCACATCCGGATACCTACTACGCGGGCACTGATCGTGGGGTTTTCAGTTTGGTGGTAAGCTCAATCCAATGAGTACATGCGCAAGCTGATCGTCCTTTCGTTCTGGGTAGGCTTCCTGGTGATAGCACTGGAGTTGCTCTTCGTACTGCTTCAGCCGCTGAAGGTCTCCCCTTTCGAGTTCGTATTATTTCTTGTATACGGATGCATTGGATTCGGTCTGCTCTGCTCTGCCGCCACGTTCTTGTGGAACCTCATTGCTTTGCGGCTAACGTCCGACCAAAGGATGAAGTCCGGTTCAGCGGTAGCGATTCCCATCGCGCTGTTTTTGTCATTTCGGATCGCGTTAGTGATGCGCACGGCCGGGCTCCATTTCTCTTGGAGCATCGTTGGAACCCTTCTCCTTATCTCTTTTTTGACATGGTCTTTCAACAGGTTGATCCGGCGCGTTTCCTTGCTTGAGAACGTCAGACCCTGGCAAGTTCTCTCAGGTTTTCTCCTGTTGATTTGTATCTTATTCTCATTCTGGAATCGTTCCAGGATCGCGACTCAGGATGCATCAGCAAAGGGTAAGCCCAATATTTTGTTGATTTCAGTGGATACACTGCGCAGAGACAGGTTGGGTTGTTATGGATATCAAGCCGCTCGGACCCCTCACATTGATGCGCTCGCGCGGCAAAGCGTCCTGTTTGAAGATGCTGTTTCACCGATTCCACTAACAGGTCCTTCGCACGTCACGATGTTGACCGGCTTGTATCCGCATCGTCACGGCGTTCCTGCGAATGGGATTCGCCTCAGCAAAAATCTGATTACGGTTCCAGAAACTCTGGCGAAAGCCGGATACGAAACAGCGGCATTTGTGAGCGGCTGGACGTTAAAGAATGATTCGGTCGGTCTGTCCACTAAGTTTGCTCATTATGGAGAAGATTTTTCTTGTACCCGGATTTTTCCCGATTCTATTTTGAAGTTGACTGTTCCTCGCGTGCTCGTGCGACTGACCGGTTCCGTCATCGGATACCATCTGGAACACCGCGAACGTCCCGCGGAAGCTACGACACGCGATGTCCTGAGCTGGCTTTCTGGTAAAAGGAATCGGCCGTTTTTCCTGATGGTGCACTATTTCGATCCGCATGGCCCCCACATCGATCCATCCAACGTTACCAGCTCTCATCGCGATACCGCGGCTGTATTCGACTATTCCCAGCCGGCTGAGATCAAGCGTCAAATCCTCTCCGACCCCTCGCGTGTAGAACGAGTGAAACAAGCGTATGATCGGGAAATTTCATACACCGATTCGCAGTTCGGCTTATTGATGGATAAGTTAAAAGAACTTAAGTTGGATCAAAATACAGTTGTGATTTTTACGGCTGATCATGGTGAGAGCCTGACTGAACACGGTTGGTATTTTGATCACGGCGAATATCTTTATGAAACCTGCGTGCTTGTTCCTTTATTGATCCGGTTTCCCGGAAAGTCGCAAATGAAAACAAGAATTTCACATCAAGTGAGGCTTGTTGATCTGGCGCCAACGATTCTGGAAATTACGGGTCAAAAGATGGCGAACAAAATCGATGGCGAAAGTCTGATTCCAATTTTAAAGGGAACGGAATCTCAACCGCGCGTGAGCTTCGGTGAACTTCAGCAGGGTTCCGGAGATTCGTCACGCTCGCGATATTACGTGCGGATGAATGGCTACAAACTCATCTGGAATTTCGATCGCCGTGAACTGACCCACCCGGTTCCGGCATATGAAGAGCTTTACGATTTGAGCTCTGATCCGAATGAGGAACACAACTTGATCTCCACTGCTCCGCCTGTTTTGGAATATCTTAGAAGCGCGATGAAAAGCCGTTTGCCACAACGTCTGTACGATCTGCAGTCACCGGAAAGTGATGTTCGCGAACAATTAGAAGCGCTTGGTTACCTCTAACATCGATGCAGTAACCGGAATTGTCTGGCTGATTCCAATGGCCCGGGCGGATGAGGGCCAGAAAATTGATAGAGAGTGTGCATGAGACTCTACTTCAACCTACTTCCATTCCGGGTTCCTAGCAGTTTTTGCCAAGATCAGACTTTATGAGCTCTGGCTCGATGTCGTTTCAAAGAAAAAGCTCTGCCGTAGAGACGTATACAGCCTACATGGATAAGTTAATCGATGCAAAGCTCGCCAAACTGGCTTGAGCGGTTCAGTCACTTACGATTTTGCTAGCCGCGCTTTTCCGCATTTCTGCGAGTCTGTTTTCGAGCTTCTTCATCATCTCACGAAATCTGGTTTCATCGTGAAGGGTTTCAAATAGTGGGTCGTTAATCATTGTGTGGTAGCACAAGTTTCCTGCATCGATCGATTTTTGCAGCCACAGGTAGGCTTCGGGCTTGTTTCCTTCCATCGCTGAGATGGCGGCTAGGTTATAAAGATCACTACGACTCAGTATTTCGACTTCGTGAATAGTTTTCTTGCTTCTTTCTAAAATTTTTGTTGCATCCTCGATCCGTCCCATCTTCAAGAGCGCAAAACTATATTGCATCCAGTGCCTAATCCATTTAGCGCCCATCGGCAAATGTGCCTTGCGGTATTGTTCCTCCGCTTTGTCGTAGTTTCCGGCGTATAACTCAACCCTGCCAACCAGTGCAAGATTTAGAGTGCTTGGATCAATCGCCACTACTTTTCCGGCAAAATCGCGGGCTTCTGCAACGTTGCCCTGGATCAGACTAATCATCGCAAGCAAATAGACCGGGAAAGTGAAATCTGGTTGAAGCTCGAGGCTTCTTTTCGACCAGGACTTTGCCTGAGTTAGATCATTTAACTCCATATAGATCGATCCCAAATTGTAATAAGACCAGGAATCTGTTGGGCTGAGAGCTACAACTTTTTTTGCCAACTCCAGTGCTTCAACAAGCTTCCCGGTTTCGGTTAGATAAAGGGAATACATTCCCATCGCATTGGACGAATTCGGATTCAAGACAAGTGCTTTTTGTGCGGCTTCCACACTCTTCGCAATATTCCTCTTAGACTCATAACCTTTGGAAAGCACTTCATAAGCTTCGGGCAGATCAGGGTCAATTGCAATCGCTTTCTGACATGCTTTGATCGATTCATCAAGCCAGGATTCAGGAAGTCCAAACAAATAGGATCGTTTGTGATAAGCATCAGCAAGCCCCGTATAGGCCAAGGCAAAATTGGGATCGACCTCCAGTGCCTTCTGAAAGAGCTGAATCGAACGTTCGTTATCCTCTTTGTGCCGTCTTATGTAATATTCCCGGCCCTTCAGGTAATAGTCATATGCAGTGATACTGACCGTCGGATTCTTTTCCATTCGCTTCTTCTGGGACGGAGAAAACTTAGCTTGCAGAGCGGTAGCGATCTGTGTTGCAACATCACTCTGAATTTCGAAAACATCTTTCACTTCGCGGTCATAGGTTTCAGACCAGACTTGCGATCCATCCGCCACACGCACCAGTTTTGCTGTGATCCGCAATTGTCTTGCGTCTTTTCGCACGCTCCCGCTCAGGATATTTGCAACGTCTAACTTTTTGCCAATCGCGCTCAGATCTTCATTGGTTCCTTTAAATCCAAACGCCGAATTTCGCGTTACGACCCGCAATTTTGGATTCTTTGCTAAAGCGTTCAGGATATCTTCTGCGAGACCATCGGCAAAATAATCTTGATCGTTGTCATTGCTCAAGTTCACAAACGGCATCACGGCCACGGATTGAATTCCTGATGTGCCGGTATTTTGCTGGCTCTCTCTTTTCAACGGAGCAAAAAGAATGGCAGCAACTACCAAAATGAGGAACACGCTTGCAACAAGAACAGTATTTCTCGTGTGATTTTTTTGAACTGGGAAATCAATCTGAGATTTTCCGTTATCTGTTGAACGCTCTTCCGAATTGATGCATCGGACTTTAGGAACAAACCTGTAGCCATGTCCACGCACCGTCTCAATGAATCTCGCCTTTCCTTTTCTGTCACCCAGAGCCTGTCTGAGAGCCGATACGCTTTTATCCAAATTGTTCTCTTCCACAATCGTGTCCGGCCATACCTTTGACATCAAATCATTTTTCGTCACAAGGTGAGGCGCTTGTTCGACAAGAACACAAAGTGTCTGAAAAGCTTTTTCAGAAAGCGAAACACGTTTCCCTTTTCGAAGCAAAAGCCGCTCAGGAACGTCTAAGCGGAAATCTGAGAACTCGTATAAAGCCGTTCCGTTGTTAGACATAGCGTCGAGTGAATCATTCAGAAAAAATTCATAAAAGATTCAGGGGAATCGAAGGACATTTCATGGTCCATTTCGTAGATTCAGTGTTTACGGTCAGTCTAGCATATCGGAAGAATTGGGGGCAAGAATGCATCTGACTCACAGGTCATCCAGTTGCCTTAGGAGGTTACCATGAACAGATGTTTGCGAATATTCCTTCCGTTCATTTTCATCTTGTTCAGTTTTGGAGTGAATGCACAAATTGCTACAAAAACAGGAAACATTTACGGAAAAATCATCGATCAAAACGGTGGAATACTACCGGGTGTCAGTATAGAACTGGAATGCGGCGTCATGCCTCCCATCTCCGCAGTCAGTGGAGCCGCAGGGGCTTTCCGATTCACGAACCTGCCACCGGAAATGTATACGGCAACGTTCCATCTCGATGGTTTTACGGAGGTAAAACAGAAACAAATTCGAGTTGTTGTAGGCGGTCATGTCCAATTGCAGATCATCATGAAACCTGTGGTAGCGGAAGAAATCACTGTTGTCGCCGATAGCCCTTTACTGGACAGAACGTCGGCGGGCAACAACACGTCGTATTCCCGTGAGTATTTGGATCAGATACCGAGTAGCCGTGATCCATGGTACATCATTGATCTGACTCCCGGGATAGATTCTGATCGCTTTAATGTAGCCGCTTTGGAATCCGGAAATCAAAACGTTTTTTTCGCGCGCGGAGATCGTTTCCGAAACAACGGATGGAACTATGACGGCCTGAATATCGGCGCTCAATATTACGACTTTGATGCCTTCGAAGAAATTCAGATCAGCACAGGCGGAAACGATGCCTCCATCAAAACAGGCGGTGTGGCAATTAACATTGTTACTAAACGTGGCGGTAACCAGTGGGCTGCCAATGCTTCCTACTACTTTATAAGCGAAGCATTACAGAGTACGAATACACCTCAGGAACTGCTGGACAATCCAATCATCAATCCTGAAACTGGAAAGCCGGCGGAGGGATCTAATCGGATTCACAAAGTTTACGAATATGGCCTGGACATCGGAGGACCACTCATTAAGGACAGGTTATTTCTTTGGAGCGCCTTCAGGAACAACGATATCGACCAATTCACGATTCAGGATGTCGCCGACAGTACCACTTTGAGAGACTACAATTTCAAGCTAAATGCACATTGGAACCAGGACCATGAATCGCAATTCAGTTATTTTCTTCCCGAGAAGTACAAGAGCGGCCGCGTTTACTTTCCAGGTCAGCAAAGCCCTGAGACGTTAGTCGATCAGGGACCCTCAGACAACGTGCTGCATGGAGTCTGGAGCTTACAGCACACCTGGATACCAAACGATCACACTTTGATCAGCGCGCGTTACGGATACATTGGTAACGACTTCGAATTTGTCCCGAGAGGCGGAAGCGATGTGCCCATGATCTTTCTTGCTGCGATTCCTCAATGGGAAAGTACGATCTTTGGAGGCCCTGTTACCAATCCGACGCATAATCTAATTCTGGAAGGCAATTCCTTTAAAGAGAATTTTCTTGGCGGGGATCACGAACTGAAGTTCGGTTTCGAATACAGTACTACAACCTCCCACACTTTCAGCAGCTACGGCAACGGTGTTTTCATTTATGATCTTTATCAGACAGTGTCTCATGGTCCACTCACTTCCGGAGTTGTTTTTGCACAGCATGCGGTGGATGGCCGGTCAACCTTTCACGGTACTTCCTTTTATGTAAGCGACACCTACCGCAAAGACAGATTGACACTGAGTCTGGGAGCGAGATTCGACTACCGAACCGGTGAGAATCTGCCTTCCCATATAGAAGCCGTACCCGGTTTCGAACAACTTGTTGGGGCTTTCGATTATCCCGGAGGGGATCCCGGAATCGTGCTAAGCGATTTTTCTCCAAGAATCGGAGCTACCTACGATCTCACAGGAGATGGGAAAACACTTCTACGAGGCAACTACGCGCGATACTATGAAGTATTCGATAATTTTTCCGTCCTCTATTCAAATCCAACCTATACGTTCAACGGAGCCAGATTCTTCTATTCAAACTTAAACGGAGACCGCGAAATAACGCCGGATGAGCTGGTCAGTCCTCCCAGCTACTACGGGGGATTGACACGAGGAGGATTTGATCTCGATGCATTCCTGGATAAGCATCGAACCGATCCGGACCTTTCCAATGCGTGGATTGATGAATGGATTGCGGGCGTTGAGCGTGAAGTAGCCAAAGATCTTTCGGTCGGACTGAATTACACTTATCGGCGCTACGGAAATTTTCAGTTCAACATCCCTGTTGGTGTTACGACCGAAGATTATTTACCTGCCGGAACACTGGAATTCGATACGACGCTCGGGCATTTTGAGGTTCCCTATTTTCGATTGCGCTTCGTGCACGATGGCGTAGGGGTCTATACAAATATCAGAGATTACCGGCAAACCTATCACGGGCTTGACATCACGCTGCGCAAAAGAATGAGCAAAAACTTCCTGTTGAACGGGTCGCTTACACTGCAAAGACAGACTGCGCACTACAACGGTGGAGACTCGTTGGCCCGGCCAACCGGAGCCGGCGGATTCCCTGGACGTCCCTTTCAGTTTGATCCGACAAACCTTCCTTTCCTGGACGGGCAATCATTCTGGGCGTTCGATCGATTAGCGCCGACGTTTCCGACGTTTGCAGAATGGTATCTGAAAATGAGCGGAGTGTATCTACTGCCATGGAATATTTCTCTTGGCGCCAACATGCGCTTTCAACAGGGTTATCCTTACGTTCTCTCAGCCGTCATCTTAGACCCGACTTTTGCCGCTTACCAGGGAAGTCCTTTCCGGAGAATTCTTGTGGAACCATTTGGAAGCAGGCTTTATGACAACAAGTTCATTCTGGATTTCAGAATTGAGAAGGGTATTCAAATGAAAGACTACGGACGGATTGGATTGATTCTCGATATATTCAACCTGACGAATGAAGGTACTGTGCTTTCGAGAAACAGAGATATCAACCGAAGAAACTTTAACAAGATCCAGCAAGTATTGTCGCCGCGCGCCGCACGATTAGGAGTGCGCTACAGTTTTTGAAGAAATCTGAAATCACCATGTGGGTATTTTTTCCCATCCGGGGAAGGGCGCTAGGTCGATACGATACCCCGTTGAGGCATAGTTGTCTTTCACCACGCGAACGTTCGTCAACGCGCGCAGACGGTTGAGAAACTCGTCACGAGGTAGCGTATGGAAAGGCGTTCCTGAAGGCATAGACCAGAGACGTACACTGGCGCGGCCTCTTTCAGCGGAAGCAATCCATTTTCCATTCGGATGCACTGCAATGTTCAGCACGGGTGTTTCACTCCCGAATAACAGATGTGGCGGCGCATCGTCCGTAATTGGTCCAACCCTGACTATGCCCTCCCTATCACCGGTGACAAGCCTTTTTTCTCCAGGATCAAAAGCAACGCTGCAGACGCGATTGCCATGAGAAGTGATGCTGCTTGATTTTTTTTCTGAAACATCATAGAGAATCAGTTCCCACGTTGCTCGTTCGAACTCCCCCAGGTGCTTTGCCGAGACGACAGCAGCAACAACGTAACGTCCGCTTCCGGAAACGTCTAGATCGAAAACGATTCCTTTGCCCTTTGCTATGACAGTGCCTGTGTTCTTTCTCAGATCCCACTGCCAAACATTTCCCTCTGCGTCTCCTGAGAAAACAGTTCCGTCGCGGGAAAATTTTAGTGAGTGGAATGATTTGCCTTTACTTTGGTCCAATAAGCGGACGCCTTTGTCTTCAAGATTCCAGATTTCGATGCCCAGATTTTCGGGCGGACCGATTGCAGCTGCACTAGCCGCCAGCTTGCCATCGGTGGAAAATGCAACGGAACGCTCCACTCCGCGAAGTAGCTCCGACAAAACCTGAGTAGTTCCATCTTGAAGCGACAGCAGATAAGTATTTGGCCCCGAACATACCAAAACATATCTGCCCACAGGATCGATTGCGATTCTAGAGATTGCTTCGAGAATTTTCCCTACATCTCGTCGTGGATGAGCCGGTTCACCCGGCACGTGCCAGAGTTGTAAGGGCGCAACCAGGGGGAAGGCAGTGACAAGTGAACGGCCATCCGGAGTAAAACCGATATCAAAGGAACCGATCTGACCGGTTCCCTTGAAGAAAAAAGGGTACGGATGATCGAGCGGGTAAAATCGAAGCCGTTCCCGACCGACCACGGCGACCCATGGGTCGGTCGGATGGAATGCCACATGAAAAACACTATCCAATCCCGCCTGAAACAGAAGACGCGATTCAGTTTCAGAAGGAGCTAACAAATCCTTGATGCGAACACTTCTTTCACCGGCTTTAATTGCCAGATGTGAGCCTGAGTGGTCAAAGTATAATCCCAGCGCCGCCTCTTTTTCAAAAAAGACGCGACGTTCTTTCTTTGAATTTGCAGTCACAGGCCAGATACGGATTTCGCCTGAAGCGTCGGCGGAAGCGACCTGTTCGCCGTCCGGATGAAAAGTCACTGCGGTTACCTCTGCGTTGTGTTTTTCGAGCAATGTCCCCGATGAAGTTCCAGGACGATCTAATGAGATTGCATAAACACCATTGCCTTTCCCGAATGCCAGCAGTTTTCCCTTCGGATCGATATCCCAGGCGGCGGTTTCTTCTCTGTTCCATTGGCCAACCACAATTGGTTCGTGAGAATCAAATTCCCAGGTCCGCACAAGAACCTGTCCAAATTTACCAGTCTTCTCAACTTGACCGGTCATGTCTGTAGTCAAGAAAGCTTTTCCTCCTCTTACAAGAAGGCCGGTGTATCCTTCCATCGCAAATTCGCGAACCACTTTTTTCTGAGTTACAGACCAGACCGTAATCACTCGCAAGTTTTCCGAAGATCTCCAGATGATCAGGTCTTTATTAGGCGAAAACTGCGGCCATGCCTGCCAGCCGGTCCTGGATAGGGATTCGCTAAGAAAGAGCGGTGGGGAACCACGCAGATCAAGAAGTTGCACACCGCCTACACCTCCGATGACAAGCTGTTTGCCCTCAGGGTCAAAATCACCGAACGAAAGAGGCCTGATGGGCAACTCTGTTAACCTTGCGAGCGGTCCATTCCACAATGCTCTTAACGCAAAGATGCGTCCTTCGGGCGTGTCGGCCAATTCCGTGGCAGCCAGAGAATAAGCAAGAGCCGCATTTGGATCGGTTTCCAACTCTCCCCGTCCCAGAGCCAGCAGCTTTCCTGCCTCGGCCCGTCGTGTTTCCAGAACAGCATCCTTGCGCGCCACTTCCGCGCTGCGCCAGAAGGCACCGATCGTGACCAGAACAATGAGTAGTACTATGATAGTAGCAGTCACCAAAGCTCTTTGTTGTCTGCGCCGCCTTGTGGCTCGAATGGTCATCGCCTGCGCGAAGGATTCTTCTACGGAACTCAACCCTCCTGAATAACGCTCTCTCCATGCTTGAAATTCCAGGAATGCCCCGCCGGTCCATAGCAAATCTTCCGAGCGGTTTCGTTGTTCCCAGAGCTGCGCTGCCTGTCGCAATTGATCGCGAAGCTGTGCGCTGTCCGCATCCTGTGTCTGCCACCGAACCAATCGTGGCCAATTGCTCAGCAGCGATTCATGGATGATTTCCACGCGACTTCTGGGCTTTTCCCCTTCTGCAGCCGGGGCTTCAAACGAAGTGACAAGCCTTGCATCGATCAACATTCGCAATACTTCTTCGGCCTCATTTTTCTGCGGAAAAACACTCAACAGCTCCTCCGTGTCTCGGGCCGCTCTTGTGTTTTGTGCAGTAATCAGGTTGCGGAAAATCTCCCGCACAACCGGTTGGCGTTCTGTTCCGATTCGCTCCATCGTTGCTTCCGCATGTTGTGCAAGCGCACCGGCCACTCCGCCAATTTCTCTGTAAGCTGCGCGTGTTAAAACTCCCAGTTGCCGTTCCTTTTTTTCCCACAACCGCCCCGCCGCAAATGCCATCAAGGGTAAGGCGCCACGCTCTTTTTCCACATCTGTGAGAATTTCATCTACCAGTGCTTCATCTTCAAAACGGTAGCCACATTTCAAGGCCGGCTGGACCAGAGCTCGCCGCAAAGCGGCTCCTGTTAGTTGCGAAAGACCGCTGAGCTCTGAAAAAACAGGAGTGAGCGATGGTTGCTGGTGGCAAAACATCAGGAAATCATCCCGCATTGTTAAAAGCACGCGAAGGTCTGCTTCTAACACGGCTCGTCCAAGCAGTTCCGCAAATTTGGATTGAGTTTCGGAGTTGTTTAATGTGAAGAGCTCTTCAAATCGATCCACAATCAGAAGCGCTTCCGGATGTCTCTGGCGCCAACGCTGCAAAATCGAAACAGAAACATCCGGTTCTTCGAAACGAATCATTTTGGCGAAGGCCTCAGCATCCCCGGAAAGTTTTGAGGCAAGTTCCTGCGCAAGATTCACCATCGGGGCATCACCCGGAAAACACAACACATAGCTCCAGCCGAGTGGAAGGGCCGGAATGAGTCCCGCACGAAGCATCGAAGTCTTTCCTGTTCCGGATGGGCCGATCAAAGCCATGAAATGCAGTTGCTGCAATTTCTTGATCAGCATTTCTACTTCTAATTCACGACCGAAAAAATATTCTGCTTCCGATGCTGAAAATGAAGCAAGACCGGGATACGGTCTTCGTTCTTCGATGGTCTCGATTCTTTGCGTTACTTCTTCGAGTGCACGAGCCACTGCCGCAGCCGACGGAAACCTGTCTAATGCGTTCGCGGCAACAGCGCGAACGATGACTCCTTTCCAGGGAGTGTCAGGCAGTTGCATCGGATTTTTCCGAATGGTATTCCAGATCGCTTCGCGCGTTTTCTGGCTGATCACTCCATCCGGATGAATCATTTCTGCCAACACCACTCCAGCTGAAAAAATGTCTGTACGAACATCGATCCTCTCTCCGGCCATTTGCTCTGGAGACATATAGGGAATCGTTCCTGAAATGGTTCCATCCAACTGTGTTAATTCCTTCGCAACTCCAAAATCCATCACCACAACTCGGCCCGTGCGTGTAATCATGATGTTTTCAGGCTTCAAGTCGCGGTGAACCATGCCGGCCTGATGGATCGCTTCGAGACCAGCAAGAAATTGCGCCGCAATATCCCTTGCCTCACGCAGATTCAACGGACCTTTTCGGATGAGCAGTGTTATGAGGGTGATTCCATCGATGTATTCCATCGAGATCAGTTCGGAGTCTTCTTCAACAACGAGATCAAAGATTCTGCAAACGTTGGGAGAAATCACTTCGCGCGCGGTTCGAACTTCTCGTCTGAGCGCTTCTGCATGCCCGTGATTCCCTTTTAAATCCACGCGCAACGATTTCAGAGCGACTTCGACCCGCAGTTTCAGGTCGTACGCATGCCATACCTCGCCCATTCCTCCCTTGCCTAATTTCGAACGGATCTCGTACCGGTCGGCTATAATCCGCCTTTGCGGACGCGGAGGAGCATCTGTAGTGGGAAGGTCTGATAGGGAACCAGTTCCGTCCTTAAGAGGTGAATCAGAATTGTCATTCATCCTGTTCTCGTATTTTCGCATTCTTTTGGAGGAACCGCCAACTGGGTCGTTCGCAGGTTAGAAATGGATGTGCGCCCCGGCACCGGTGATTTCCTATATTTTATGTAAGGTGATTTTCCATGATGAATGGAATAATGGCAGGCTGGAATACCTCTTCGCACGTGGCAGGGATCAGCACCTTGAGATGCTTGGAAATCGCGTTTTAATGAATAGGGAAAGGATTTTGCGATTCCGGTAACGCGTGGTTGCCGCTCCGACAGAATTTTGAGAATGGCCGCCTCGTTGGATCCGATACCGCGTGAAACGTGTTGTCAAGTTGTCTTGAATATTCAACCATATGGTGGAGAATCCTTTGGGCCTTCCATGAGCTGCTACTTCAAACTACTTAGTTCCGGATTCCTCGCACCTTATGCGAGAAATATCCTGAAGCATTTGCGATCTGAGATATCGCCACAAGTGCAGCCAGTATGGCCGAGCGCGAAGCGCCTTGACGCGATGGATGTCGAAGGAGGTCCCAATAAAACGAAGGCGGTTCTACCGGAATAGAAGCACCGTTGCGCTCCTTAAGGATGTCGTGCAAGAGAGCGGCCCCGTAGCCATAATTGAAATGCTTCTTCCAAAATCCTCTGAGGCTAATCGGATAACCGTGAGAAACCTTCGCCTCAGGTTCGTAGGTCAGCAAGCGTTTTGATTGCAGCCACCGCATACAAAGTTCGCGATCCTCTGCCGCGGCTCCGGGGAAGACTGTATTAAATCCACCGATCTCAAAAAATGATTTCACTGGAAACGAAAGATTGTTTGAACTTAAGAATTGCGCCGTACCTGGCTCGTTTCCGTTGTAATAGGAATAGAGAAAGTCAGCGAGAAGTTGGGAGGCTGCTAAGTACACATTTTCCTGGAGCCTGTTGATGACTCTTCCTCCGATCCCATGATCGGGCGTGATCTGAAATCTTCCGGCAAATTTCTGCAACCAATCCTCGTGCGGAATACAATCATCGTCAATAAAAACTACATACTCGTTACGCGCTGCCGAGGCGCCTCTATTTCGTGCAGCTGCTGGTCCGGCATGAAATTGACGAATCAATTTCACATTCAATTGTGACCTGAGGTTATCCACGATACAGTCGAGCGGCTCGGGACCCCCATCATCAACTACGATCACTTCAAAACACTCACGTGGATAGACCAGTCTTGAGATTGAATTAAGACATTCCTGCAATAAAGAGGGGCGGCCATACGTGGGAATTACAATGGAGAAGGTGGGGGCGCTCAATGGATCACCTCTAATTCCCGCCTAGATTTGCTTTGTGTGGATTCCACAGCGTAAGTTCCTCCTGATTCAGAAGAATCCTGTTCACTGCTTCAACCCCTTGCATCAAGGAGTGATCCTGATTGGAAACTTCATACTTCCATCCACCGAATCTTCCTCTGGAAAAAATTGCCAACTCCTCCAGAGTGAGAAGCACTCTCAACGCCTCGTCTCTTTGCAATGTGGGTGTCGGATATCCATAAGGCTCGTGATGAAACCAGAGATCCACGATAGCCTCACGATTTGTGATCAACCTCGTATTGAGTGCCCCCTCGATTACCTCTCGCGAAATTGCTTCGTGCTTTACCATTTTATCGCAAGATTCTGAAACTTCAGCCATCAGAGACCAGTATTGTTTGGGGTCCGGGGTATTGAAAGGAGAGTAGTTCGAAAACACAGTAACTCGATAGAATGGACAATTCGATTCGGGAAAATACATCCAGCATTTCGTTTTCAAATGTTCGGGAGGCTGTCCCTTCAGTCCGATTCCTATGATGTTGGTAGATGAGTGTACAAGTTTCTCCGCAGCAGACCTCTCCTCTAAATCCGAAAGCAGCAGGAATCGATCCAGGGGAAGCGTGGTGATCAAAGCGTCATAGGGTTCCTGTCGGCCATTGTCAAATGCAACGAGACGTTTCTTCGTATCCACCCTGACTACTTCATGGGTCAGATATGTTCTACTGTGATCCAGCCGTTCATAGAGTCTTTTCCAGATTTCTCCCGTGCCTCCCTTGAGCGGAAAGCGAAAGCGATTATTCGGACCCCAGGAAACATCATCACGTTCAAAAAGAATATTCTCGATGATTCGCGCTAGATCGACTACGGAAACTCGATCGGCGATCCAATTGTAGGATAATTTTTCTGGAGGATACGCCCATACTTTAAAGTTGTAAGGCAACAGAAAAAGCTCTGCAATTCCTTTACCGAAAACGCTCAGAATCCAGTCGCGAAAGGTTTTCGGTTGCAAGGAAGGATGTTTGTACAGTTCGATCAATCCCGACAGGCATTTCCAAATATCTTCCCGAGCCAAATAGCGAATGTTATTTTGAAACGGATATGGAACAAAGCGATCGCGGATCCAAACCCAGGAGCTTCGTTCATGGAACACCCATTCGTCACCCATGAGGAGATCCATTAAGTGATCAAAATACCGGTAATGGGAAAATTGAACATGCCCTCCGATATCCCATGTGAAACCCATCTCATCTGTGACTGAGTACGCCAGACCGCCAGGATAAGCATTCCTTTCAAAAATCTTGTAATTGGTATATCCAAGTTCCTGCAATCTCCAGGCAGCCCCAAGACCGCAAGCACCCATTCCCAGGATTACAATCTTTGGATCATTCACGGGGTGATTCATGGGAGTTGACGCTTAAACTGAAGCACTTCACGGAATGCAGGAATGCACAACCGAAATATCTTCCAGCTTCGCAAGAACGACTTGCCGGTTGTGCGCGCCCGATGACGAACCTCGACCCAACCCACATTCATCTTCATCTTTTTAGCGCCGACTGCCATAAGAATTGATGGGACCATCGGCTGCTCCGGCAGGACCAACAAAAGGCGATCCAACGCTTCTCTTCTGTACAAACGGAAGGGGGAATTGCTGTCAGGAAGCAGAACACCAAATAGCAGGAACAAAAATGTTTGCAGAAGGCGGCTGAGCAAGAGACGCGCGAACGGATCCTTTCGTTTTCCGCGCCAACCGATCACAGCGTTCAGTCCTTCTTCTTCCATTTTTTGATATAACAACCAGAAATCTTCCGCAACAAACTGACGGTCGCTGTCGCAATGAAATATCAATTCACCCGTGGCTTCGCGAAAGGCTCTCGCAAGGGCTGCTCCATGGCCCCGATTTTGTGGCAGATTGATTACACGTAAGTACGGAATCAGTGTTTGCACAGACTGAAGAATCATTCCAGTTTGGTCGGTACTGCAATCGTTGACGACGATAAACTCCGGCCGCTCAAATCTCTGGAGAACCTGCGCGAACTCACTCAGGACATCCGCAATCACATCCTGCTCGTTGAAAACGGGCATAACAATAGACAGGGAATCAGGCAATCCACACCGCCATACAAAGCGTTAATACTAGCAGAGAAACTACGCCGGCAAAATGCCGGCGGTCATTTATGCCAGCCTGGAGGCTGGCGCTCATCTGACCGCTACAAAGATGAGCACCGCCATTCTGGCGGCATTGATGTCCGCCGGCTTTTAGCCGGCATATGCTACATGCGTCAACTCGCTGTTATTGCAAATAGCCCAGAGCCTTAAGCTGTTTTTCCGTTTCTTCGTTCAGAGGTGTGGTCTCTTTTTTCAAGCCAAGGCGCTGCCTGATCCTGTCCGCTGTTTCCGATTTTTCAGACAATAATTGGCGTGCTGTCTCCAGCACGGAGCGATCATGAGTCGTTTGTCTTTCGTGTGGATCCTCACGAAGGTTAAATGTTTGCTCATTCCCGCTGACCAGAAGCCTGGTATATTTCAGTCCGTTGAAGATCACAGATATGCGAGGTTCGTAATATAGGGTTCCGGCAACAATAATCGGATCAGAATTCCATTGAGATGCGGGATGCTCTCCGCTCAACTGCTGGAAGAGGGATCTCCGCGACAGATACTCATCATGATAAGGAATACCGCACAGATCCAAAATCGTAGGAGTGACGCTTTCCCCTGAAACGACCGTATCTATGCGAACTCCGCGCAGTTTGGAGCCTGGAAGTTTCACGATTAGCGGGACGCGGAGGAGCTCTTCAAAGTGACTGTGCCCATGCTCAAATCCGCCATGCTCCCAGAATTCTTCTCCGTGATCAGAAGTTAAAATCAAAAGTGTTTCGTCGTAAATTCCAAGCTCCTTCATTTCGTTTACGATTTTACCAATCTGATCATCGACGTAACGGACTTCAGCCAGGTACAAGCTTTGGATCCATTTCTTTTCTTCCGAAGACGGAAAAAGATGACCCGCTCTGATATGTGTCAGGCGGTCGAAACGGTTCGCGATGTTGGAATCAACATCGGTGGGCAAGTACGAAGCAGGAGGTGAATATGGAATATGGGGGTCGAAATAATGGAGCCAGAGAAAAAAAGGATCGCTGTGATGTCCTTTTAACCAATCAATTGCCATGTCAGTAAGATCGCTGGTTTGCGCTTCCGGGCGAAAGGTTCGCGGGAAAAGAAAGTTCAGGAAGAAAGTCCCCAGGGTTCGATCTGTGCTTTTCGGGTAGATATTGAATTCATCGAACCCTTTGGAAAAATTGTTTCTCGCAAGATAAACGTTATCTCCGATCGCTTCTGTTTTGTATCCCGCGTTTTGCATGTATTCGGCCAGAGTTGGAAGATTTTCTGGTAGCCGTGATTCGCGCTCGAGTGCTTGGTGCGTCAGAGGAGAATGTCCGGTCAACAGAGATGCAGCAGACGGAAGCGTCCACGGGGAAACTGCATATGTCGAGGAAAAAACGGTGCTGCCACTCGCAAGTTGATCCATCTCTGTTGTGGAAATCCCGGTTCCTCCATAAGCCGCTAATGTGTCCGCGCGAAGCGTGTCGATGGTGATCAACATCACATGCCGGATTTTCAGATGATCCGATGTTGACTGCGCCGATGCCGAAGCCTGATCTATCTGAAGCCCACCCAACAACGGGCTGCAAATGGTGAGAACCGCCAGGAGTCGAACTATCCGGACCTTGGCACGAAAGTTTGTTCGATAAAAGCCGAGCCAGCTCAAAGCGCAGCAAAGGATCAAGAAACCATTTAATAGAATTGAGCTTGACGAAAACAAAGGCTCTCCGTGATAGATCTGCCTCCACGTGATCAACCACATTTCACAAATCAGCACAGGAAGCGCAAATAACGTCGCTTCAATCCACCTTTTCCTTTCTGATTCAAACGCCTTTCGCATAAGTTGATGCGCTGCAAAAGCAACGAAAAAAGACAAAATGAACGCGATTCCCAGCATCATAATTTCCTGAGAGGGTCTGAGAGCACGCGAAATTAAACGCTTCTCTTGCAAGATCACCGCAAGGCTTGCAAGAAAGGCGGCAAGCGGGATATTCAAAGGGCCGATCCTTTGATCGGAATCGAACAAGTGAAGTAAAAGCGATAAAACGAGATACACCAAAAATGCAATTAAGATTGATGCGATCAGCGGAGTCAGCATTAAGCTGAAGGAAGCGAATCGTGCTGGCTTGAAAATGGTAGTAGCCAGCAAATCAAAGAAACCGATCGAAAGGCTGAAAATGATCCCGACCGTGATATCCCGGTTCAGGATTTTCCAGAGAGAAACAGCTTTCTGCATTCGGTTGAAATCGTCACCCTGTTTCCCCCACTTCAGTGTACGCCTTTCGATGTGTTTGTGGCAAGTAAACGCGGTCGTGAATGCGACCCCAAAAACAATTGCTTACAAAAATTGCCGTGCGGCAGGAGATGAAGATACAATGGGTAATAGATCGGGTGTAGATGTTACGCTGTTCATAGCTCGCGCGGTTTGAAGCGCCGATCTTGACTCTGGCGGGGGTGGTAGAGGATGGTTTCGACCAAGCTCGTGCAGGGTCTAATCATTGATCAGATATAATTGTAACTCAAAGATTCTTATCGCAGTTTTTCTTGCCAACATCGTCAGTCTTTCGGTGTTCAATCTTCTCCGGCTTCCGACAAAACTTTTGCCGTTCGCATATATAGGATTTCTGTCCGCCGCCATCTTTGTCATATTTCCTGCACGTGTGCGAGGAAGAGCACTTCACTCCGACTCGATCACAACCGCCATGAGCCTTCTGTTCTGGATCTTAATGAACCTCCCCCGGCTATCTTATCCCATGGAATGGCAGGTTCCCGGCGTGGTTCGAGCTTTAGGAGACGACTATTACAGACTTGCAGAACTAATCAGTATGACTCTATCCCCTTCCTTCCCGCTCCAACATTATCTAAATCAGGACTACCTCTTCTCATTTTATTACTGCTCATTGATTCCTTTTGCAGTTCTGAAGTTGCTGATTCCATTCATCACGATCAAGGACGCCATTTTTCTAGGAAATCTGATTTATTCCTATTTAATTGTTTTCAGCCTGCTGGAAGTTGCGCTTTTGTTTTTCAGAACTCGTTTTCAAGTGCGACTCTTTTTATTTCTTTGCTCTTTTTTTGGCGGCCTCGACTGGATCTTCTTTCCCCTGCTAAGCCTCCAGAATTTCGAATGGTGGCAGAAGTACTCCTGGTTTCGTGGAAACACTCAGATCTCCTCGTTTTACACAACCATGTTCTGGACTATTCATCATTTCGCTGCTTTTTACTCACTGATTCTCTTTTTTGTTGTGGCACGATTCTATCGGGTTGGGTCAGCAACCAAAAAAACTGCGGTGATATTCTTATTGTTGATTCATTCCTTCTATTCCAGCATTTTTGCATTTCTTCCGGTCCTTGCTCTTCTATGGATCGAACGGAAGGTGGTTCTGCATCGTGCCCGCAGATCGCCTATCGTGACGGTGCTGGCCTTTCTGCTTTTGTTATCTCCAATGTTTTTGTATTTAGGCAAGGTAGGCTCACAGCATTTTGTTATTTCCAGCTTCAATCTTCCCCTAACGAAGCATTTCTGGATCGACAAAGCACTTGGTTTTCCCCTGTACCTTACTCTCATTCCACTGGTGGAATTTTGTGGAATTCCGCTGATGCTGCTTGCTATTTACAAACAATTCAGCGCGAAGCAGCGAGCCTACTTTCTATGCTCGTTTTTTTTCTTTGTTCTGACCGATTTCGTAGCCTACTCGGGATTCAACAATTTTTGCATGAGAGGGATGCTGCTTCCCACCTGGATCTTCTTCTTCCTTTTTGCGACTCATATTTCACAAATTCCTTTTCAGAAGGCAAAACTGGGAGCCGCGCTACTATTGATACTCGGATCCGTTGGTGTGCTGAAACCGATGATGTACCAGAGCATTCAAGCCGTTTACAACTACAGAAATGCGTCCGTTGGGAATCCGGCTCGCGAAATATTTCATCAAGTGGCAAGAACGCCTGAACTACAGTCCAACCCCGTTTTTCAACCTTCGGCGCCCTATGCACTTCCTTATTTTTATTGCGAGAAGATGATGTTCGGTGTAAGGCTCCAGGACATGGAGGAAAAGGATAAGGAATTACTCGGTCTTCCGAAATGAGATCAATAGTGGATGGTTTCTTTGCCGGTCCGAACGATGAAATCGACTGGTTTAAATCCAACGAAAAGGATACTGCTTACAGTATCCGCCGCTTTTAGCCGGCGGACATCAATGCCGCCAGAATGGCGGCGCTCATCTTTGCTGCCGGTAGATGAGCGCCAGCCTCCAGGCTGGCATAAATGACCGCCGGCATTCTGCCGGCATCGTCGTTTTCCTAAAACTTTGGAGTTTTTGATAGAATCTGTATTTACCATGAGCGACGAAACGAGCAGCCAATTACCACCTGATGGTTTGAAAGGGGTCAGATTCTCTCGCAGGTTCTTTTTCATAGTTCTTCTGGGAGGACTATTCGGTTTCGTCGCCTGGATGTATCGCCGGACTCCAGCCGTTCTGTCGATTCAGAATTTTTTCGGTCTGGATCATTCGGTACAGGTAGTGATCAAGAGTGAAATAGAATCATTGAAAAAGGAACACTTTTCCTGGTGGGCCGCCTCTGTGTTCTTTTTTACTCTGGCAGATTGGGGTTTCCAGGCTATTGTCCCTCGCCGCATACGGTATCGAATCGTCAACTACTGGAGTTGGAGATTACTTTCTCGACGCAGCATCGGATGGAAGTATGTCAACTACCCTTCTGTAAGCGACGATCCAATTTGCGATGGATTGATCCGCCCTGAGTAGAACCGCCAAGACGCCAAGATCGCCAAGTTAGGAGCAAGTTTTCAATTCTTGGCGGCTGGCGTCTTGGCGGTTAATTATCCGTGTAGAACGCGGATTGTGGGTTGTAGAGATCTTCCAAAGTGTAACGCTTGATCTTCCCTTCCTTCAGGCCAAGTACCACTGTTGTTTCACGTTCCAGTGTTAACTTTTTTTTGGAAGCTGCGTAGTCATTTTCTCGAAGATTGATGTAATCAATGGAGTTGTCATGATAGATGTATCGAAGGAAGTTTCTTCCGCGAAAAGAAACCGGATCAATCCCCCGAAATGATTTTGCTCGCTCGTTTACTCCATCGAAAATAAAGACAGAGTTTTCCGGAACTTTTTTCAATTCCTGATGAACATACGAAAGCATCAGTTGAACTGTCGCTCCTCTTTGCACTAGAGCATTGGAGCCGGAAAGCACAGGCGCTTTCAGTTCTCTTCCAAAGAATAAGTTGAGCGTTGCCAGGTTTGAAAAATACAGGAGAATCAGGAACACAACAGCAATCCGATTCCGTTTCTGCGAAGGAGGGAATGCGAGATCGAAAAGTAAGACTAATAGAAGAATGATGGCGGGATAAGAATAAATCAGGTAGTAACGGTAGGAATGATTGGGCAGAAAAAGAACCGGCAACAAGCAGACGGCTCCCCATAAAAGAAGCAAATAAATCAAACGAAGATTCTCCCGAATTCTGGAGTGTAGAGATTCCAAATTCTTAAAGAGCGCGAGTAGGAGCGCCAGAACCACGGCAAAAATCGGGATGCCCCAGTTCCAGTTGTCATGCAAATTCGCCCGGCCGGTCAATCCTTCTACTATCCAAATGAGATACTTGATGAAGTTTGTAATGAAATGCATCCCCCAAAAGTCAACTTGATACGCATGTTTTTCCGTTGCGCCAGCTCTGGTGAACCACAGTAAGACGTAAAGGAACATCACTACTCCGTGAGGCAGAATGTTGGAAAAAGTAGCGCGGGCATCCCGCCTGCGGAACTGCGCAGACGAGACGTCCGCGCTACATATGGAATACGCAAAAAGTATGACCGGCAAAAAAAAAGGACCTTCTTTAAACAGAAGCGCGGCAAGATAACAGCCTGCGGAGAACCAGGGTTTCTTTTCCAAAAAGAACAGAATCGACAAAAGGAAGAACAACAGTGCACCCAGATCGTACATTCCAACCATCCACATCAACGGATCCATCAGGAGAGTGCCCGAAAAAACAAACCATGCGGCAGAAGCCCATGCAAGAACCTCATTTCGTAGCAAACGAAACGCAATTGCTTTGAAAACGAGAGAACTGGCGAAAAGTACCAGGAGATTCAATATCCGGAAACCGATAGAAAGATTTCCGAACGTATTGACGATAAAGTAGAAATACAACCATCCGAACGGCCGGTAAAACTCATTCGGATCATAATAATCAAGAAACCTCATCCAGTCCGGCGTGGAATCGAAATAGTACAAAAAGCGCCAATCATCCATGATGTATGGGTACGAGAAAGTTCCCCAATACAGGACGACAATGAGCAGCGAAAGAATACTTTGAAAAGCTATTCTCTTCAGAATCACGAGTTCTGCTCGAAAAGTGGCGCGGGCGTCCCGCCTGCGAATTTCCGATACTCTCGTTGCTTTGCCATGTACATCAGGAATACCAGTCCAACCATCCAAATAGAAGTCTGGCCGGCCTCAAAGAGAATGTTATACGGAAGAGGAAAGGACAACAGTCGCGCGGGCGCCAGAGCAGCTGCCCATGTAATTGTCAGAATAACGCCCGCGCAGAATTTGAGCGATACTGTCGAATTTGTGACCGCAATTCGAAACAGAGAAATCATGGGAATCAGCACCAAAAAATCATCATAAAGGCGATGATAAATCCAGAAACGTGAGAAATACGCGGTCACTCCCATTAAGATCCAGTATTCGCTGTTCCGGAAATAAAAAATCCAAAACCCCAGTGCTGCCAGCAATAGCAGCGAGGCAGGTAGGATCCAGTGTTGTAGATTTAATAGATTCAGCCAGCTGTGGAGATTCGCGTATCCGCCTCTTAGAGCAGCTGCAGAACCTCGTGCCAGCCAATCAGAAATCAGCACGCCGAACTCAGATTGTTGCGGAAGTATCGCGAGCATAGTCAAAACGGTATAACCTGCGCATACAAACAATGCGGGGCGCATTCTGGGTGGACAAAACATAAGTATCCAGAAGAAAGGAGCAGTTAGCGCAGGTTTGATGAGTGCAACAAGAAAGCAAATTGCAATCAACAAATCATTAGAAAAGTAGCGCGGGCGTCCCGCCTGCGAACATTGCGCAGACGAGACGTCCGCGCTACAACGAAGCAAGGCAGTGATTAGAAAAGGAAGGAGATGAAGGATGAACTGTCCGTTGCCGATCGTAGCTCCTGTCGCGTATATCGATGGTACAAGCAGCGCTACAAATAGCCGCTGCTGCAAATCCTTCGCCTGGCTCTGTCTCACCAATAGAACCATCAACCAGACCATGGCTGCAGCGCTTGTGACTGCCCAGAGCCATCTCGCCTGATCCTGCGTTACCCAACTCAGTAACGGCCATAACATCAGATAAGTTGCAGGCGGATAAATGGCGTGTTCGTCCAAAGGAAGACCGCTGAACCAGCGCTGAACGTCATTGTGACGATACCTCAGGTCAATCGCGCCATCTGGCCCCTGGTCAAATAAAAGTCGATGAAACTCGTTTGTTAGTCTGTGCGCGGAGGCCAGAATCATAAGAACGATGCCAACCCACAGTAGAGCAGCCCTGTATCGCAACCAGAAGCGTTCGATGAAAGCCAGATCTATATATCCTCTCGTTCGAATGGTACCATCTATCAGACTACAAATGAGCGCCAGCTTCCAGGCTGGCATAAATGACCGCCGGCTTTCAGCCGGCATCTGCCGGCCACAGGCCGGCAGACATCTATGCCGGCAAAATGCCGGCGCTCATCTTCAAATATTGATAAAAGAATGAATGTCATTAAGACAAAAGTTTGCATCATTGGTTCGGGAATTGCAGGTTGCCTTTGTGCGAAGTTTCTTGCACGAGGAATTGACGACATACTGATTGTAGAGCGTGGAGCCCGCGTAACTCATGATTGGCGCGTGAAGACGCGCCGGCACGAACAACCGATTCCAACTGCCGAGCATAACCACATCGTAAAAGGAAAGTTCAAGAAAAACATTCAATATGTTTACGCCATGGGAGGCACCACCAATCTCTGGATGGGACATTCGCCCCGTTTTCTACCCGGCGATTTTCGCGTGAGAACTTTGTATGGCATTACGGAAGATTGGCTGATCAGCTACGAGGAACTGGAACATTACTACTGTTTGGCTGAGGAGGAGATGGCGATCGCCGGCGCAGATGATAACAAGAGAATCCCCCGTTCCAAATCCTACCCTCAATTGCCCCATCCATTTAGTCCGGCCGATCTCCTTGTAAAGAGATGTTTTCCTGAAGGAGATGTTGTTTCACTTCCTCAGGCTCGTCCTTCATCTGCGATCGGAAACCGCCCTGCTTGCTGCGGTTCTGCAGTTTGTGATATTTGTCCGGTCGATTCAAAGTACACTCCCATGAATGCACACATTCCTGAGTTGGAAAAAAACCCGGCAATCCGTTTTCTATCTGAAACTGTAGTCCTTTCTCTGGTGTCGAATGGGAATCGTCATGTAAACCGGGCAACGGCGAAAGCGAAAGATGGCTCGGAAATAATGATTGAGGCTCAAACTTTTGTTCTGGCGGCAAATGCGGTTGAGAATGCAGCCATTCTTTTACGCAGCCCAACGATTAAACAAAACCCGTACGTCGGCAAGTACCTTTTCGACCATCCGGTCTTATCGCTTACCGCCCAAATTAAGGAAGACGGATTCCCAAACTATGGTTACAGCATTTCTACTGCGTTCTGTTACTCTTTCGCTGATGGTCCGTTCCGGTCTGGTCGAGCCTCGTCACTGGCACTGATTCGGAACAGCTATCCCGTGAGCGATTTTGTAAGGGATGTCGCAATGAATCATGGCCTGAGTGGAAGAGATCTGCACAACAAAGTTCTTCGCGAATTTCGAAATCAGATCAGCCTCACCTTCATGTTCGAAGATGTTCCCAATCCCGATAGCTTTGTTCGAATTGGTAGAAACCGTAGTTCTCTGGGGCTTCCGCAAACGGAGATCTATTACAACAAGTATTCCTCCTATGTGGACCGGGCTCACAGAGACATTGCTGCGGGAGTGGAACAATTCTTTGCACCGTTGGGGCCCAAAGGAATTGTAAGACACGATCCGTATTTTGCCGGCCATCTTCTTGGGACTTGTAAAATCGGAAAGCCGGAGAATGGAGTTGTGGATCCCAATTTACGATATCATCCTTACGACAACGTTTTCATTCTTGGTGGCTCCGCATTTCCTACCTACTCTGCGGCGAATCCGACTCTGACCATTGCTGCACTTGCCATTCGGCTCGGATCGTATCTTAGCAATGGTTAGTCAGTCCCATCTTTTAAAGAAGATGCAAATTTTCTGGGAGAAGTACGGGAACAGGATCCTTCGAATGGCTGTTGTGTTGCTTGCGATTGCCGCCACATTCCGGTTGTTGCACGAGTCTCTTCGGCTGGTGATTTGGGATTTGTCTACACTGGGTGGTCCCAACGATTTACGAAATTTCCAAAACGCCATGAAAGGCCTATTTGCCGGACAACCCATCTACAAAGAACTCGGCACGTCTCCCTATCCGCCGGCAAGTTATGCGATCTTCTGGCCTTTCTTGGGCTGGCTGGACTTATCAAAAGCACGATTGCTTTGGGCAATCACCCTTGTAGCCGTTCTAGCCTGGTTGATCGTTCTGATCATACGCGAAAGCAAGGCAACTAGTCACACGGAACGGATCCTGGCGGCTCTGTTTCTGTTATCAATGAACGGTACGGGAGTTACGATCGGAAACGGGCAACTCGGACTTCACATCTTGCCAGCACTGGTCACTGCCCTTCTCCTGATTCAACACAAAGACTTATCAATCCAAAATCAATTCTTCGCGTCTTTACTTGTACTGTTTGCTCTGGCTAAGCCAACGATTTCTGTTCCATTCCTGTGGATCCTGCTTTTTGCACCGCATGGGAAGCGAATTCTTTTTCTGACCTCCATCGCTTATCTTGCGATCACCTGGCTGGCACTCTCGTTTCAACCTCAGCCGGCGATTGCTGTTTTCGAAAGCTGGTTTCATCGGGCTTCAATTGTGGCTCTCGAAAGAGGATACGGTAACCTTCACGCTTTTCTTAGCTCCATCAACCTGGATTCCTGGATGGCTCCGGCTTCCCTGTTTGTTTTCGGGTTGTTCGGGCTCTGGGTTTATTTCCACCGCAAGGTGGAAATATGGTTGGTCATAGGAATCACAGCTCTCGTTGCAAGGTTCTGGTCGTATCATCGATACTATGACGATGTGTTGATCATCTTACCGATGATTTCTTTATTCAGGATCGCAAAGTCTTCCGGACTGGGAAATCGCAGGCGAGACGCCCGCGCTACATTTGTTGCCGGATTTCTGCTTTCCATGATTGCCTTTTTCAACTTAGCCCGGCTGCACAACATCTCAAAACTACGATTTGAGCTGATTACCTCAACAAACGTAATTTTGTGGATGCTGACGACTGCTTTTCTTCTATATCTTGCCCAACGGCAAAAAGTAGAAGCCAAATTGGTTTCATCTTGAAAATCCTTTTACTGCACGACAATCCTCCGCCCGGTGGAGGAGCTGAAAAGCAATTTCTGGGATTAAGAAATGAACTTCGGAAAAGGGGGCATGACGCGCGTCTGTTTACAAGCACTGCGAGCAAGAAGCAGTCTGTTTCGGATTACGAATGCTTTGGGACGATTTCAAGCTTCCGCACGCTCCTTCAAACATACAATCGATGGGCCTATCAATCCTTAAAGAAGGTCTTGGAGGATTTTCGTCCGGATGTCGTTCAGGCGAATATTTATCTGACTCAGCTTTCTCCATCGATTCTTCCACTGCTGCAAAATATTCCTTCGATTTACTACGCTGTCTGGTATCGTTCGATTTGCCCAATTGGAACAAAGATGCTACCCGACAACCGTACGTGTTTTTATCCAGCTGGCCGAATCTGCCTTAGGACTGGCTGTCTACCGCTGCGTGACTGGATTCCGCTGATGTATCAAATGAAAATGCAACGCCGCTGGCAAGGAGTTTTCGAACTGGTTGTGGCGGTGAGCGAGGCTGTTCGTGTTCGGCTTGTGGCTGAAGGTGTGCCGGCCACGCATGTGAACTGGCCTGGAGTCGCGATTCAAGAGAAGATTCCGGAGAAGTCCCCAACTCCGCAGGTTGTTTTTGCCGGACGCCTGGTCAAGGAGAAAGGCTGCGACATTCTGCTGAGGGCTTTTGGAATCGTGAGACATAAGTGTATGCATGCTCAGCTTGTAATTGCAGGGGATGGTCCGGAACGTACGAGACTGGAACGCATGAAGCAGGAACTTCATCTGGATTCTTGCGTTACATTTACGGGCCACATCTCTTCTGAAGAAGTGCAGCAGCGTTTCGCATCGGCCCGGGTGCAAGTGATACCATCAGTGTGGCCGGAACCTCTACCAATCGCGGCGATGGAAGGGATGATGAATGGAAGCGTTGTTGTCGCTTCAAGGATCGGAGGCCTCCCGGAAATTATTCAGGATGGCGAAACAGGTTTTTTGGTTGAACCAGGCAATCCTCAGGATCTTGCCGCGGCAATACAAAGAGCATTCGACAATCTAGAAATCGGCCAGGCAGCACACGAATTTGCCCTGAGTCACCTCACTGAGGAAAAGTCCGTAAACAGATTCATATCTCTTTATGAACACGTTCTGCAGAAACCAGCCGGCTAAAAGCCGGCGGTCATCAATGCCGCCAGAATGGCGGCGCTCTTCAGATGAGCGCCAGCCTCCAGGCTGGCATAAATGACCGCCGGCATTCTGCCGGCATTTCGTCGGCTTTCAGCCGGCATCTCATGCATTGCTTTCACCGCAATAATCTGATACTGATAAACCTCAGGCGGGAAGGAGCGATGACAAATGTACTCCCGCGCCCGCGGTTATTTACCTCACATTATTCAGCAACGGTCGATTTACTTCGTAACCTTTCGACTTGCGGATAGTCTTCCTGCATCGATACTCTTTCAATACAAAGAAGAAGCGGCTCGTGAATTCCCAACTTTTCCCAAGAAAGCTAGTTATCGTTACCAGGAAGCCGTTCAAAAATACCTGGACGCCTCCTACGGTCAATGTTGGTTGAAAGATACCCAAATTGCATCGATCGTTAGCAACGCAATCAGATATTTCAACCATCAACGTTATGAACTACTTGCGTGGACCATCATGCCCAATCATGTTCACGTCATTTTCAGATTGATGGGAGAGTTTTCGGTAAGTTCCATTCTTCACAGCTGGAAGAGTTTCAGTGCAAGAAAAGGAAATCGTTTGCTAGCTAGAAGCGGCGAATTCTGGCAGCGTGAGTATTTTGACATACTGGTTGCAAGCGAACGGCAGTTGGAATTTTTTTTGCGGTATGTTCTAAATAATCCGGTCAAGGCAGGTCTATGTCGCGAGATTTTTCAATGGCCATGGACTGGTTGCTCTGAGGAAATGCAAGCGATTGCGCGAAGGTTCTTTTTGTAATATCTGCCGGCAAATATGAGCGCCGCCATTCTGACGGCATTGATGAGCGCCGCCATTCTGACGGCATTAATGTCCGCCGCCATTCTGGCGGGATTGATGTCCGCCGGCTTTCAGCAGGCGTCTTGCCGGCAAAATGCCGGCGGTCATTAATGCCGGCTAAAAGCCGGCGCTCATCTCGTGCTAACATTTCAGAGTCCATGAGCGGAAAAAATGTGCCGTTAGTCATCCTGGCGATTGATGCAGGGGATGTTCGGTTGATTCAACATTGGGTTAGAGAAGGCCATTTGCCGACTTTTTCCCGTTTCATGCAAAAGGGATCGTGGGGAACGACAGTCGGATCGGACTTGATGATCGAGCATGGCATCTGGGTATCGATACTTAGTGGCCTTTCCCGCGATCAAACCGGCTACTATGATTTCCGCCAATTGAAGCCGGGAACATACCAGTTGGAACTGAAAACATCGAAAGATGCAAAAGCAAATCCGTTCTGGTTTCATCTTCGCGGCCGCGATAAGAAAGTAGCAATCATTGATGCGCAGGAAATGTATCCGATTCTGGGATTGAATGGCATACAAATTTCCAACTGGTCAACTCATGAGCCGGCATTTGGTCCGGCTGCTGAGCCGCAAGGGATCCTGTCGGAAGTTCGCAAGATTTTCGGGCCTCAAATAAAGACAGAAATCAATTGGTACTCTACGTTGGATCAAGACGTAGTGATGTATCGCAAACTGATAGAGCGTGTGAAAAGAAAGGGAGTTCTGCTCCGACATTTGCTGAAACAGGACAGTTTTGATCTCGTTGTTGCATCTTTTGGGGAATCGCACACAGGCGGTCATCAATTTTGGAAATACGTTCCCGAATCCGGAAAGGCATCCAGTGTTCCTGATGCAGAAATGATGAATTCGTTACGGGCTATCTACCAGTCAATCGATCAGGAGATCGAAGAATTACTCGCGCAATTTCCTTCAGACACTACTGTGTTTCTCATTACATCCGCAGGCATGGAAAATTATTATCCGACCTCGGGACTCGTTGAATCTTTTTGCAGGGTGCTTGCCTACCAGCCTTATCCGGTTCCGACCTCCCCTTCTTTACATCCAATGTCGATACTGCGCCGAATATTACCCGAATCCTTGCGTATTGCGATCAGCCGTCATTTACCGCGTGAAACGAGAGAGCAACTGGTCGGACAACAATTTACAACCGGTACCGATTGGGCCAGGACGACCGCTTTTGCGCCACCTTCTTTTTACTCAGGCTGGCTAAGAGTCAATTTAAAGGGACGCGAACCGATGGGAGTCGTTACACGTGAGAAATATGACGATCTGATGGAGGAATTGCAAAGGGAGTTATCCAAATTGATTGATCCAAAGACCGGCCTGAGTCCCATTGATACTGTTCCTTCCTCTCTTCAGTTATTCGGCGTAAGTACGCCTGAGATTCTTCCAGATCTTTTTGTGAAGTGGAAGCCGCACGCAGATCTGTTGAAAACGGTCCGGCACCCTAAAGGAGAATTGAATCAAAATCCCGAGCCGATCCGTGACAGCGGGCATTCTGATTTTGGTTTCATTGCCGCGATGGGACCGAACATCCGCAGCGCGGGAAATATTGGCGAAGTTCAGATATTGGATCTAGCTCCTACCTTTCTTACACTCATGAAGGAGCCGATTCCGCCCGAAATGAAAGGCCGCCCAGCGGAACAGCTCCTCGCTGGCCTATGATGCAACCATGAAATCTCGGGCGGTCTTAATCTATTTCCACGTGTTTTGTGCCGCGTTTGTTTACTTGTATGTTAGAAACAAAGCCGCTTTAAGCGACGATACGGTATTTTTCGGCGTAGGCGATGGCTGGGCGTACCAGGTTCTTGCCGTCAATATTCGTTACGGTCGTGGTTATCAGGACCGCGGAGTCGAGCCATTTGAGACCTATCGGTTTAATGAGAGAGCAAAGAAACGTTCCGATATCGACCGTTATAAGCCGGATGGAAGTCGTGTCACTTACTATGAATCCTTCATCAATCGCAATCCTTATACGATTGATAAACCCCCGGGCTATCCTCTTTTCTTAGCATTTGTTTACAGGATCTTTGATGTACATCCTCGAATGGTAAAGATTTTCCAGGTGATATTGCTCGCTATGGTTGCCGCTGTAATGCCATGGATTGCCGCACATTATTGGGGAAAATGGGGAATTGCGAGCGGTATTGCTTCTTCTTTTGCCTTTCTGCACTATTTTTGTCCACCTCCGGTGAATATCCAGGCGGAAAGTCTCAGTACATTCGCATTGACCGGGTGGGTGGTGGCTTTTATTTTGTGGGAAAAGCAGCCGAAGCTTCTCAGGATTTTTGTTCTTGGTACGGTGTCGGGCGTCCTGCTTCTCATCAAAGGGTTAAATATTTTCATCCCCTTTTTCTTCATTCTGCAGCTCGGGATTCGAAAACCACGGCAACGATTGCTGCCGGTCTCGGTTTTCTTTTTGGCAATGGCTTGTCTCATTTTGCCTTGGAGCGTCTATGCGAGCTCGAAAAACGGACGTCTGGTTCTGATTTCAACTCAGGGAGGACCGGTTCTCTTTGAAGGAAATAACGAAGATTCTCTAAAAGACGGATGCAGGCATACCGAATGGAGAAGGGCGAAAGCAGGGGATCATACCTATTTGTACAACCGGTTAAAGAATACCGGTTACTCCCCGCTCAAGAAGGTTTTCATATTCTATTCTCAAAACATAAACGATCTTCCCAAATTTTTCTTGTACAAACTGTTACAAGGTTTTCCTGTGCATAAGAGCATCCCTTTTTTCCTCATCATGGTCGGTATGTTCTTATATTATCTTGTTCGTTTGTTCAGGAGTGATGGAGAAAGAGTTCCCATCTTTCCTGTTATTTTTTTTCTGAATCTTTTGCTGATCACCCTGATTTTCTTTGGTGAGGTCAGGTATAGTCTTCCATTCCTGCCGTTTTTTGTGTTGCCCTCCGTGTATTTTAGTTTCTTGCTTGCAAAACATTTTTACTCGATCCGGGCGCACGTAAAATGAAGATGCTGAATCAAGATTCATATGATGCCATTATCATTGGCGCGGGGCCAAACGGCGAATGGATGGCCAAAGGTCTGTCAGAAGGCGGGCTTCGTGTTCTGGTTCTTGATGCTGGCCCATTGATGAAAGAACGCGATTTTGCGCGTACTCCAAAGGATGGGATCCTGCAACGTGCGGGTTTCTTTTTGGGCAAGCATCGTCGCATCGCAGCCGCCGCGGTGTTGAATACGGCAACGAGCCGGTTCTATGTGGATGAACGACAGAATCCATATACGCATCCGGGTGACAAGCCGTTTCGATGGTTCCGGGGGAGACAGGTAGGAGGGCGCGGACACACATGGGGACGCCTTGCACTGCGGTACGCTCCCGTAGACTTTCGAACCACAGCAGAGGATGGGGCGACGTGGCCCATTTGTTATGAAGACCTCGAACCGTATTACGGTCAAGTGGAGGAATTTCTGCTGCTGGAAGGGCGGAAAGACTCTATTGAGAGTTTACCCGACGGCAAATATGTCAGAGAGCATGAGCTAACGCCAACGGAGCAACGATTCAAGGAAGCAGTTCAGAAGAAATGGCCCCATAGACCGGTGATTCCTGTTCGCGTGCTGGGTTATCCGCATGGCCCGGTCTCTCCAATGCTGCAGAGCGCGTTGAATACAGGACGCGCAGTATTGAGACCATCCATGGTTGTGGATCGTATCCTTACAGAGTCCAAGGCAGGGCGAGCCACCGGCGTCTCATGTATAGAAATTTCAACCGATAAACGCATGCATTTCTATAGTGAGATCGTTGTCTGTTGCGCATCAACGATTGAAACAATCAGACTCCTTTTAAATTCCAATGGTCTTGGAAATTCATCAGGACTTCTTGGTTGTTATCTGATGGACCATATCAATGTTTGGCTTTCAGGATCGACTTCCGAAAGCAGTCACATCAAACCGAATTGGTTTAATCTGTCCTCTGACATGGGAATCTATCTGCCACGAATCCGTAGACGGGAATTTAGCGATGGAGGTTTCATCGGCACATACGGAGTGCAAGGTTCGCTGGGGCGTGCTGGAAAATTCTGGTCTATGGGGGCAAACTGTGAAATGTTACCCAGAAGGGAAAACCGTGTGACCCTGGATCCGAACGTAAAAGACAAATGGGGAGTTCCGGCTGCTCATATTCAATGCAAGTTTTCCGAAAATGAATTTGCTTTGCGCGAAGATGCTGTTCAAGCAATGAGAGAAATGGCACAGGAAGCAGGCTTCTCCACTTCCCGCGATTTCGTTCCTCTGCCGCTTCGTATGCTTTCGGCCTTCGTGCACGCTACAGGGTTGATCAACGACGGACCAGTTCCGGGAGCCGCTATTCATGAGAGTGGCGGCGTCCGAATGGGGCAAACTCCCAAAGACTCAATTCTCAACAAGCACAATCAAATGTGGGAAATCCCTAATCTCTTTGTCGTGGATTCTTCTTGTTTTCCGGCAATCAGTTTCCAACACCCCACTCTTACCACCATGGCACTTGCATTGCGCGCATGCAATTACATCTTAAGCTCGAAATTCAAAACAAAGTAGCGCAGGCGTCCCGCCTGCGGAATGCGCCGGCCAGAGGCCCGCGCTACTTTGTAAGGATGAGCGAGTAATGATATTAGGCAAACGAATAGTTATCGTGATGCCTGCCTATAACGCAGTAAAAACACTGGAACAAACATATCGCGAAATCCCGATGGATGTAGTGGATGAATTGATTCTGGTTGATGACCTTTCCTGGGACGATACGGTAAAAAAAGCTCAACAACTTTCCATTCAGCGAGTGATCCGGCATGAAGAGAACCGAGGATATGGAGGAAATCAGAAAACCTGTTACCGGGAAGCTTTAAAGGCGGGGGCGGATATTGTTGTGATGCTGCATCCGGATTATCAGTATACGCCACTCTTATTGGAAGCGATGGTTTACCCGATCGCTCGCGGTCTTTTTTCAGCGATGCTCGGTTCGCGCATTTTAGGAAGAGGTGCGCTTGCCGGAGGAATGCCGCTCTATAAATACATTTCCAATCGCTTGCTGACATTGATACAAAACATTTTCTTGAATCAAAAGCTGGCGGAGTATCACACAGGCTACCGTGCTTTCACACGCGAGATTCTGGAGACATTACCGCTGGAAGAAAATTCCGATGATTTTGTTTTTGACAATGAAATGCTCGCTCAGATTCTGTTTGCGGGCCAAAGCATTGGAGAAGTAACCTGCCCGACCCGCTATTTTGAAGAGGCCAGCACAATCAATTTCCGTCGAAGTGTCCAGTATGGTTTTGGTGTGCTTCGAGTTTCATTGTGCTACCGCCTGCAGAAATGGGGTCTGGGCCGGTTCAAAATTTTTGATCTGCAAAACGGCAAGAAACTCGCACGATAACGCAAAGGCGCCAAGTCGCAAAGGGTGGCAAAGCTAGTTGCAATGTTTGCCGAAAAACGCAATTCGGACTCATAGTAATGCAAGGATTCTCAATTCTTTGCGGCTTTGCGTTGAATTTTACTGAATGTATCCAAGGGATCGAAGCTGCTCCTTCATCTCCTCACTCATTTCGAATGTGTCCATTTGGTTGCGAGGCAAGGAACGATATTTTTGTCTTTCCTTATTGAGCCAGTTCAACAAGATTCTTTGGTGCTCTTCTATTTTATTTTGGTTCCCTTCATGAAGCAGATTGTTTTGTTCCTGGGGATCGTTGGTGAGGTCGTAAAGCTCTTTTTGAAATGATTCCAGGTTCGCGATGAACTTCGTATTTCCGGACTGTACCGCATAAAGATCATATCGCAGGCTGGCAAAGAGACTTCTGTTCGAATTCGTCCTGTGACCATTCAATGCGGACAACAATTCGTCTCCATCGCTTTCAATCGGAACCTTCAGGCCAAGGTACTTCAAGATTGTAGGCATGATATCCAGGATACTGGCCGGTGTATCTACAACCTTCCCTTTCGCGAATTCCGCGCCGGATGGAAATTTTATAATCAGCGGCACGCGCAAAACTTCATCATAAAGCGTCCGTCTATGCCCTTTTCCACCATGTTCCAGAAATTCATCTCCATGATCTGCCGTAAAGATGATGAGTGAGTCATCAAAAACGTTCAGCCTCTTAAGGGTCGTGATCAGCTCACCAATATGGAAATCAGTGTAAGCAATTTCCCCATCATACAAGGCGAGTATGTGAGCCAGGTCTCTCTGCTTCATGCCTGTTTTGATTTTCGGATTCAGATGAAAATTCCGGCCGTTGATGGTGCCGTTATATTTCGGATCGAACATCTTATCGAAGGGAGGAGGAGGACTGTAATCGTAATGAACGTCCCAATAATGCAGAAAGAGAAAGAACTTTCTTTCGTGATTGTTGCTGAGCCATTTGTGGATCGCGGCAGTTAACGCGGGAGAAGTGATTCCTCTGTGTGCGATCTTATTGGCTTCCCGGATGTTTTTGGCATCGAATTTGACGGTGAAGTCATCGTAATGATCAAAACCCTGATTGTATCCGAAGTCCGAATAGAGAAACGGGGCAGATACAAAACCAGCAGTGGCATATCCATTTTTCCGCAAAATTTCGGCCAGAGTGATCCTTTGAGGATCAAGTTGATCATGCGTGCCAACGACACCAAGTGCCTCGGGCGCTAATGATGTCAACATCGATAGGTGAGCTGGAAGAGTCCAGGACGTCACGCTGAGGGCGCGAGTGAACAGAGTACCTTCGCGCGCGAGCGAATCCACGTTTGGGCTGGTCTCTCTTCTGTATCCATAGCAGCTGAGATGATCGGCCCTAAGACTGTCCACGGAAATCAGGATGACATTCGCATGGTTCGCAAGATTATCTTTCTGAACAAGAACTTCCGTTTGTTTCTCCTGGCGGCTTTTGAAATTCGGAATCCAAACGGCCTGCAGACATGCCACCAGAGCAAGCAATATTGCTCCTTTTGAAAACACAAACCTTTTTTGATCCTGTTTCGGCGGGAAATGTTGAAGCAGTCGCTTGCCCACAGTGTATAAGGCAATGGCCAGCAGTACGGATCCCAGAATCATGACGCCACATCCAAAGATCTGAAAAAGAAGAGAACTCCGTTGCAAATATCTGGGAAAGATAGGAAGAAGCAAATTAAGGAAACACCCAATCCCCATAGCAACACTGAAGTGCATCAGGGAAAGATTCCTTTCCTCATAGCCGGCGGGCACGGAGGCCCGACCTCCGGAGTCTTTTTTTCGCAGTCGGGACACGAGCCAGAGAATACATCCCTGAAAAGCGCCGATGGAAAGACCAATCAGAGAATAAACAGCAGCAAGTCTTATCAGCAAGGGAAGTTTGTTCAGCAAGCCGGGCGCTAAATACTCGTTAAGTACCGGCCCAAAGGAGGTAGGTTTCCCAATATGAAAGATCCACTGAAAAAAGGAAGAGACTCGAAACCGAAAAATTACGTCTACTGGACGAAAGATATGATCCCTGTATATGCCGGCAACGTAGATCCATTCCATCACGGCTTGCAGAAGTACGAGAACCGTGCAAGTCATGACGGCATATTTCATATGATTTCCGAAGTGGATCATTTTCATTCTTCAAATGGTACCAGTAAAGAAAGTTTCATTGAACAGAATTAGCGCTCATTTCTTCGCAGACAGCCGGTAAAGTTGCATCAGTCCATTGTCTGAGCGGTGGATCAATTTGTATTCCTCCCGTAATTGTTCGGATATTGACTTCACATTGGGATTGCCGCGAAACGTTTCGGAAAATTTCCAGACCAGAACGTAATCGATCTTTTCACCGGTCCGCTTTTCGTACGAGTCCAGGCGAACTTGCGGCGGGACGTCTTCAATCCCGCCAAGGAACCTGTAGGGATTCAGCTCCTCGCGAAACTGAATGGGAAAGGAATTACGGTTTCCTTCATAATTATCCATTACGACAACTCGCCTGTGAGCCGCGATGTAACCGGACGTATGCCGAAACATCTTTACTTTTGAGAACATCTTCCAGCCGGCAGGCACATCCGGTGAAAAGCATAGTGGCAGAAGAGTTGTATTCGGTTCAATCAGATCGATTCCCGAAAGAAACTCTTGCATGGGGTCCTGGAGCGCCCGGTACACAACAAAGTGAGAAACAAGGAAGAGAAGACTCAGCACAACTGCGATTGTTCGCATTCCATGCATGAACCACGCTTTGTACGTCTGGGCACCGAACCACAGGATCAGAGTCAGCAAAAAGAATAACGCCATACGGTCGTTGATCATTCCGCCTTCGGTCGTACGTCGCGGAAGAAAAAAGTAAAGAATGAAATAGCACAACGAGAGAACCAGAAACCCATCCCAGCGATTCCAGTTTCGGTGAAAAAATTTGAACAGAATGCTTTTGGTCAAAATCAAGACAAAGAGGAAAACTACAAACAGGGCAAGCCAGATCTCTCGTTCGGTAAAAGAAACGAGTGGTTGCAGATGCCAGAGATTGCTCAAGAGCACGCCGACTGATTGGTTGCCCAATACCCGTTTCTCTTCAGGCAAGAGGAACGCGACTGCCAGCAAAAGTGCAGGTAATAAACTCAGTAGCGGAAGAAAGAGGCGCGAAATGATTGCTTTTCTATTCACAACCGTATTCGCCGCGCCATGATTTTCCTTTGATAACAATTCCACCGACGTAAACCAGATCGCGAGAAAGAAGATCGCCAGGCATGCCAGAAGTAGAGATGAGAGATGCGAGAAGTAGAGGGCGACAGCCAGAGCAGCAAGCACGATTGCCTGTTTTGCTCCGAAGTTTTTCAAGTGCTTCATCCAGTAACCAAGTACAAAGAAATACAAAACAATCGAATAGCAGAAATTGTAGAGGCCTTTATGCAGCAGATAGTTGTAAAGAAAAGGAAAAACAAGAATCGACATGGTACGCGACTCCGGATGAATCTGGCTGAGAGCGAACCGGAGGGAGACAGGAAGCAGTAGAAGATATACTGATAGAACGATTTTTTCTGCAGTGAGGGGAGATGCGACATAGAGGAGGCCGGCAAGAAGACCGTGAGTGATCCAATTTGGTACAGGCCGCTCATTCATTCGGTAGTATTTCCGAAAAATAGAAATATGCGGTTCGTTGTACTCCCGCAGAACAACGGCATTTCCAACATGAGAAGGTCCATCTTGAGATGGAAAGTATTGGACGCTCCAGATGGGAAGCACATGCAGGACTAACAAGAAAATAAAGAGCAGTCGCTCGCGATTAACTGCCATCAGTCCTTTCTCAGGTAGTATGGAAAG
>JAKEFK010000184.1 GCA_022616075.1 bacterium | reverse complement strand
TTTATTCAGTTCAGTGGTAAACGGACTTCGAATTTCGTACCCTTGCCCGGCTCCGATTCTACCAGAATATTTCCTCCATGCTCGGTGACAATCCTGTGAACGATTGCCAGGCCGAGTCCCATCCCTTTTTGTTTGGTGGTGAAATACGGAGTGAACACATGTTGTTTGATTTGTTCCGTCATCCCCGATCCGCTGTCTTGAACGGAAAGTATCGCCCATTTCTTTTCCAGTTGATCTGCGATGGATGTTGATACCAGGATTTCTCCGCCTTCTGCAAGCGCTTCCATACTGTTTTGCAGAAGATTTTGCGTGACTTGCGTAATCTGTCCGGAATCAAATTTAAACGCAGGGACCTCACCGGCCTTCCAATTCAATGTGACGTTTGCCGGGATGCTGTTTTTGTAAAGGGAAACAGCTTTCTGTACCGTTTCATTCAATTGATTGATTTCCATTTGCGGAGCGGGCAGGCGCGCAAACTTTGCAAACTCGTCCGCCAAATGGCGCAAGGCTTCAACTTCTTCGATGATGCTTTCACTCGATTCGCGGAATATTTCGGGAAACTGTTCGGGAGCGCGCTCCATGGCCACGCGCAAGTTGGTAATCGAGGTTTTGATGGGAGTTAACGGATTCTTAATCTCATGCGCCAAATGTCTCGCGATTTCCTGCCATGCGGCGATTCGTTCTGTCTGGATCAACTTTTGCCTGTTCCTTTCAAGCTGTTCGGTCATCGCGTTGAAGGCTTGAATCAATTTTCCAATTTCCCCATCTCCCTGCTGTTCTACGCGCACATCAAAATTTCCGGAAGACATTTCCTGAGCCGCTGCCGTCAAACGATGCAATGGCCGGCTAAGGGAAAGAGAGATCAACCATCCGATCAATAAACAAAAAAATAGAGATGCCGCGAGAAGATAAAAGCTGTTTTTCCGGATTTCTTCCTTTTGCTCCAACAGCTTTTGCTGCGATGCTGAAACAGTGAGAACAGCCAGCGGCTTTCCATAAAAGTCATGCAAGCGGATCGCCTCCTTAAGAAACATCGGTTCGTTCTGTACGTTCGGAGACGCAAATACATTTCCTTCCGCATAAGTGAGCTGCAAACCGGAAAGGGAAAGCCGGCCTATTTTATCTTTCAAGAAATAACCGCCACGCATAAACAGCAGGTGTTTTCCGAAACGCAACTGTTTCTTCAATTCCATCGAAGCAACATTTCCTTCTTGAACGAATACAATTTCGTCCACCGGTAGATCCGGATGCAAATCCATTTTGTCGAATGCCGCCGGTTCCGTACTGTTGCTCAGCATTTTTCCGCCTGAAGAAACCAAATACAGAAAATCGAGTGTCGCCCGGCGGCGAAGTTTTTCGGCAAATCCAATAATTTCCGCATTGTAATTTGGTGGATCAGATAACATCGCAGCCAGCGTGTTTTCATTTTCGGTGAAGAGCGATCCGGCAAGTGAATTCAATTCGGCTTGCAGTTGTTCTTTGGAAAGCTCAATCCTTTGTTCGGTCAGCGCCACACTCTGTTTCAGAAGACGATCGGCCTGATCTCTGAAATTCCGGTTGATTTGGGAAGTGAAATACGCCGCGAGCACGGCAATAAAGGCAGCAGTCATCAAAAAGAGGAACAGCGTGATTTTTAGCGACAGTTTCATGGCGCCGGAAGAATCCAGGCCTCCGAAAAATCCGGGAACCCTCCCATGCCTGTGCGCACATCTACAATATTTTTTCGGATTGCCATTCTGGATTCGTAGAGCAGAAGCGGCACGATTTTGCCGGAAGCTTCCAGGTCGTCCCACTCTTCAAACCAGCTCGATTCCCCGGAAACCTGCAAATCGTTGCGCAACAAACGGTACCGGAAAAGATCGAGATCCGGTTCGTTGATTTCCCTTACTGCAAGTTCCAGCAGAGGAGCGTTTTTCGGCAATGCCCTCGTGGAGATAACGAATCCGGCGTTTTCCAATTGAATCCTGAGCCGTTCTCCAACCAGACGAAAAGGAGTTTCCTCAGGGACTTTTAAATATACGGGCGATTTCCAAACATCGGCTGTTGAGCCAGCTTTTTGCGTGGGAAAGATTTCAGCGTGTTCGTTTAAAACAGCGCGAGCAATTTCTGGTAAATCGAGCGCTGAGGTTAACGAAAGCATTTGCTCCGCTGTGATGTTTTCAGACTTCAGGTACACAAAAAATTTGGGTCCGGGCTGGACCCGAATCTGTTCATCGCTGCTGATCTGGCGAAACTTTTCTTCGGGAATCAAAAAAGCGTCCACTTCATTTAATTTGAACCCCAGGTATGGATTTACAGGATCGACCGCAACCGGCGAAATGGAGTCAAGAAAAGGACGCCCCGCGATGCAGTTCTGATTTGCTTCATATCCGAATTGTGTTTTGGAAAAGGGCAGCAGATAGGAAATTCTTTGTGGAATCAAACAGGGGGATTGGGCCAGCGGAATAAGATGCTCCGGCTCTTCCGTTTTGAGGACCAGATGATCTTTTTCAATCTCCAGACTGTTCGGGTGATCGTGATGAAAATAGGGGTAATCCAAAATCCAGTGACAAGGATTGGTTTGATCCCGGAGAGAAACGATCGCTTTTTCCAGCTCTGTGATTTTGTCGGCAGGCCAGGCGGAGAGATCCATGCGCAATGTGTTTTCGTTGATTGCAAAAGGAAGAGGAAAGGAAGTTCTTAGGAGATCCTTCTGATTTTCAAAGACGCGAACTTGCAACAGTCCGGGCGACAGATCTTCGGATATTTTTGCGTTTCCTCCATAGTGTGGTTTCAATACGGGAAAAACGGGAGACGTAGCGGCAATAGACAGAACGAGAAAAAGAAGAATCCTGATCTTCATGTATTTGGTCTAAAACGGATCCTGGACTTCGATGAAAATGCCTCGTTCATTGCGAACTGTCACCAGCATTTCGTTTTGACGGTCCTGGTTTAGATCGGTGATCACGATGTCGTAAATGCTTCCTTCTATATTCTGACTCTTTTCCAGGCGGACAAGTCCATCTTTATAGATAAACTTCTGAATCGAATCCTGACCTTTCTCCGGCAGTGAGGGCGAGGACGTGTATATATAAGGAGGGGCGACGCAAATAGTTCCACCGACCGGTTCGGTTGCCGAGGTGAGCTTGCCCTGGTCTGCAACGTGAAGCCGGTTCGTCACGTCGATTACAGCGAGTCCGTTTGGACCGAACTCTGCAAAGTCATAGAAGCGCCCTTCCGATAATGCATAAGTGTTCAAACCGGGTTCCGGCTTTGGCAGGTGGCCTGGAAGTTGTCCGCTAGTTTGAGTCAGATTGCGCTGGAAGACCGCTGGAGTGGCAAGCTGGTTGCTCACAATAAAAAAGGCTTCCTGAATTTTGAGGATTTTGCCGGAAGGGGCGCGCGATCTTTGGGCGGCCGTGATAGGGAGGTTGATCGTCCGTTCCGTTCCGTTTTGCCAGCTCCGTTCCACCAGCGCATTCGAATAAAGTAGAAGGACTGAACAATTCTCTGTTCCCTGGCAATTCTCTGCCACATCCAGCGGAATCTCTTTCAATTCGGCAAGGGGAGTGGGGACCGGCATTTCTTTATGGACAGTATGATCGTGAGGCTTCTCAGGTGTTTCAAATTGCGCCAATGTGTTTTGGAGGCGCTCATCGTCCGGAACACTTACAGAATCTGTGGAAATGCGCTCTCCGTTTTTGAAAATCTCGAAAGAAAAAACCACCTGGCCGCGCTGCTTTGACAGGTCTCCTTTCAGTTTCCAAACACCTGGAGTTTTCTGAATGCCCAGACTGGCAAGCTGCGTGGTCAGCGCGTTTGTGAAGAAGGTGAAAGCCGGCGCCGGGAAGATCTCATGACTGTCCAAACCCAGGATCTCAATCGTGGAAGCCGCATCGTTTTTCAGAGTCAGCTGGATTTTTTCTGATGCGTCGCGGGCCAGTTTCTGAACCGGTTCCTGCGAAGTCTCCGGTGTGGCCGGAGTGACATCGGGTGCTGTTGGCGGCTGCTTTTGGCATCCGATAAGCGCAATGAAAAGAATTATAAGAAACGCGGACCAGACGTCCGCGCTACTTTGTTTACTCATTTCGATACGATTCTCAATACAAATCCGTGAGACTGCTGAGAAATCCAAACAAAAGAGCGAGGATGAAACCGAGAACGTAGAGCGCGCTGCCGATGATGCTGATCCAGAATCCGGCTTTCGCCATTCCCATATTGGATTCCGGTGCGCGGCCTTGTTTAATAGCGTCCATTTCCATTTTTCCAAGAATGGCGCCGGGGATGCCGCTAAAAGGTCCACAACAAATAAAGCTGAGGATTCCGAGAATCAAGGAAAACATGGCTTTGTTGCTGGATCCACCGCTCGATGGTTGTGGGGGTATCGGGCCCGGTTGCGGTCCGATATAGTTAGGTGGAGGTGGAGGTTGAGGTTGATTATAGGAGCCGGCTAAGGTAGCGCCACAACTCCCGCAAAATTTTGCTTGGGGCGCATTGCTTGCCCCACACTGATTACAGCGATTTTCGGCCACAATTTACCCCCTCTTGAGGACTAACTTACCACGGAGTCACAGCGAACACGGAGCATTATTTTATCATGTTAATATGGAATGAAACATGAAAGACTTGATTGAGCAAATCCTGCGTGAAGTGGGTGAGGACCCTTCGCGAGATGGACTGAAGCGCACTCCGGAGAGAGTCGAGAAAGCGCTTCGTTTCTTCACGAAGGGCTATTCTGAGGATCCACACGCGCTTCTAAACACTGCTCTCTTCGTCGAAGATTACGACGAAATGGTCATTGTCAAAAACATTGATCTTTTCAGCATGTGCGAGCATCATCTGTTGCCATTTTTTGGAAAATGCCATGTCGCGTACATCCCCCGCAGGAAAATAGTAGGACTCAGCAAGATCGTGCGATTGGTGGAGATGTTCAGCAGGCGGCTGCAAGTGCAAGAACGGCTAACTTCACAGATTGCAGATACGATTCACGAATCGTTAAATCCCTATGGAGTGGGAGTGGTCATTGAAGCGATGCACCTTTGCATGATGATGCGCGGAGTTGAAAAACAGAATTCCGTAGCCATCACATCTTCCATGCTCGGCACTTTCCGCACTCATGTTGAAACGCGAATGGAATTTATGGAGCTGATCAAAGGGAAACCGTCTGTATAGATAGGATGATGGGACCGCCGGAAGAGCCAGATAGTGACATTTACGAACCTTATTCGCGGCTGATTCCCATTTACTACAAAGGAAAGGAGTATCAGGTACCGGAAAACAACACTCTGCTCCGGGTGCTTCAATACTTGAATTCCGAGGTGGCGTATGGTAACTTCTGCTGGAACGGCGACTGCAGAAATTGTCAAATTATCATTCGCCGCGATGCGGAAAGTCAAGAAGTGACTGCTCTCGGGTGCCTGACAAAAGTTGTCCCGGGCCTTCATATTATTAAACTACCGCTTGGGGTGACGATCGAACCTTCCTGGTAAAGTTTTATGCGCGAACAAGAAATTCAAACCAAGCGAATTCGTCATCTTCCGCTCGATCAGGCTACCTACATTGAATCGGGAACTCTTTTAACCGAAGTGGTCGATCTCATGAGAAAAGAGCACGCCAGTTGTGTGCTTATTTGCAAGGAAAAACGCTGCATAGGCATTTTCACGGAACGGGATTATTTGACCAAAGTTTTGAGTACAGCGGCTGATCGCAAACGACCTGTTGACGAGTTCATGAGCTCACCAGTCAAGACTCTTTCCCCTGATGATACGGTCGGCCAAGCAATCAGCATCATGAACCAGTTCGGCTTTCGGAACGTTCCCCTGGTGGATGCAAAAGGGAAATGCACCGGCCTTTTGCAAATCCGGAACATTATTCAGTTCCTGGCCGAGCTCTATCCGGAAGAAATCCTGAACGTACAGCTTCGTCGGGAACCTTTCGAGCAAACTGACGGTGCGTGAGAAAATCATTATATTTATTGGAAAGCTACCCAAGCGATGGAGTTTGAAGAAACATGCCCGTAAAAGATAGAAAAGATGTGCAAACAGTCACCATTCGTTTTGCCGGTGATTCCGGCGACGGCATGCAGCTGACCGGCACACAATTTACAAATACTTCTGCAGTTTTTGGTAATGACATCAGCACACTTCCCGATTTTCCTGCGGAAATCCGGGCGCCTGCCGGATCGTTGCCCGGTGTAAGCGGATTCCAGGTCAATTTCAGCAGCCGGGATATCAAGACTCCCGGAGATGAGCCAAATGTTCTGGTGGCGATGAATCCAGCGGCTTTGAAAGTGAACGTAGCCGATCTCGAATCGGGCGGTATTCTGATCGTAAATTCCGATGCATTTACGGAAGGGAATTTGAAAAAGGCGGGCTATGCAAAAAATCCACTGGAAGACGGCTCCCTTTCCGGTTATCGCCTCTTTTCTTTGCCGATCACTTCCTTGAATGCGAACGCGCTCGCGGAATGCAAGCTAACGAAGAAAGATGTCGACCGCTGTAAGAACTTCTTTGCACTGGGTTTGATGTACTGGCTGTATGACAGGCCGATGAAGCAAACCCTGGATTGGATTGATGCGAAATTCAAGAAGAATCTCGAGGTTGCGAAAGCGAACACTCTGGCGCTGAAGGCCGGTTATTACTACGGCGAAACAACAGAGATGTTCACCACGCATTATCAGGTGCCGAAGGCTTCGCTAACACCTGGAAAATATCGTAACATTATGGGAAATGAAGCGACCGCGATCGGTTTTGTGACCGCTTCCGCGTTGGCCAACGTCCCGCTCTTTTATGCAAGTTATCCGATCACTCCGGCAAGCGATATTTTGCATGAACTTTCGCGCCATCAGAATTTCGGCGTAAAGACAATGCAGTGCGAAGACGAAATCGCCGCGATCTCAGCGGCAATCGGCGCTTCGTTCGCGGGCAATCTTGGTTTAACTGGCACAAGCGGCCCGGGAATCTGTTTGAAATCGGAAGGAATCAACCTGGCCGTCATGACCGAACTGCCGGTGGTGATAGTGGACGTCCAAAGAGGCGGGCCGAGTACTGGACTGCCTACGAAAACGGAGCAAGCAGATCTGTTGCAGGCAATGTTCGGTCGGAACAGCGAATCACCCGTTGCCATCATCGCTCCTGCAACTCCGGGAGATTGTTTTTATATGGCGATCGAAGCATGGCGCATTGCGATTAAATATATGACGCCGGTTTTGTATCTTTCAGATGGTTATCTGGCAAATGGATCAGAACCCTGGAAGATTCCAAAAGTGGAAGATCTTCCGAAAATTGAAGTTCGGTTTCGAACGGAAGCGGAAGGATACTTTCCTTACTTGCGCGATGAAGCAACTCTGTCCCGGCCATGGGCGATTCCCGGAACGCCGGGTTTGGAACACCGGATCGGTGGATTGGAAAAACAGAACATTACCGGAAACGTTAGTTATGATCCGGACAACCACATGAGGATGGTGGAATTGCGCGCTGAAAAAATTGCCAGGATCGCGAATGATATTCCGGATCTTCAAGTTTTCGGCGAGCCGGAAGGGGAAGTCCTCGTGGTTGGTTGGGGCGGTACCTTCGGCGCAATTAACGCAGCGGTAGAAGAAGTTCAGGCACGCAACTTGCCTGTCTCCAGTATTCACTTGCGCTATCTCAACCCGTTTCCTAAAAATCTTCCAGATATCCTTGGCCGCTTTGAAAAAATTCTTGTTCCCGAATTGAATCTTGGACAACTCAGCTGGTTGCTTCGCGCAAAATTCCTGGTTCCTACAATTCCGTTTTCCAAAGTAAAAGGGAAACCATTTAAGATTTCTGAGATAGTCGACAAGATTGAGGAAGTGTTAGAGAGCTAATATGAGCACAGCAATTGATTCAACTGCAAAATTAACGCGAAAAGATTTCGAATCCGATCAGGAAGTGCGATGGTGTCCCGGATGTGGCGACTATTCCATCCTTGCGCAAACGCAAAAAGTGTTGCCGGATCTTGGGGTGCCACGTGAAAAATTCGTCATGGTTTCCGGCATCGGTTGTTCCAGCCGTTTTCCGTATTACGTTAATACTTACGGACTTCATTCGATTCATGGTCGCGCTCCGGCGGTCGCGTCCGGGGTTAAGCTCAGCAACCCGGATCTCTTCGTATGGGTAATCACCGGCGATGGGGATGGATTGAGCATCGGCGGAAATCATCTCGTGCATTGCATGCGCCGCAATGTCGATCTGAAAATCATTCTGTTCAACAACAAGATCTATGGATTGACGAAGGGACAGTACTCGCCGACTTCCGAGCTCGGAAAAAAAACGAAATCCACTCCGATGGGTTCCATCGATTACCCGATCAATCCGATTCATCTTGCGCTTGCTGCTGAAGCGACTTTTGTTGCTCGATCCCTGGATGTGGATACAAAACATCTTGTGGAAATTTTGCAGAGAGTCGCCAAACACAAAGGAGCAGCTTTTGTAGAAGTATTTCAAAATTGCAACATCTTCAATGACGGCGCTTTCCGGAATTTTACCGATCGAGAGATTCGTGATGATCGCATGATCGCCATTCAGCATGGCAAACCGTTGATTTTCGGAAAAGATCATGACAAAGGTCTTGTCTTGAAAGGAATAAAACTGGAAGTGGTGAAGCTTGGTAATGGCGTCAGCGAATTCGACCTTCTTGTGTACGATGAAGAGGATCCGGATCCCACTCTGGCTTATCTGCTGTCCGGCATGAGCTATCCTGATTTTCCTGTGCCGGTGGGAGTATTCCGAAACATTAGAAAGCCCACGTACGATGAAATGATGCTGGGCCAGGTGGAAAAGTCGATCAATCTGTATGGCAAGGGAGATCTCGAAAAACTTTTCAATGCGGGCGATACCTGGGTGGTGGAATGAGATGTCCTTCCTGCGGTTTTGAAAATATTCAGGGCACCGACCGCTGCGAAGCGTGCATGGAGCCGTTGCTGGATCTGGATGTGCCCCAGCCGAAGGAAGGTTTTCAGGCTCACATCATGCTCGATTCCGTAAAAGACATCGCTGTTTTTCACCCTGCTTCCGTTGCCTCAACGGATACCGCTGCCAAAGCCATTGAAATAATGCGCGAAAGGAGAGCTGGTTGCGTGCTGGTGATGGATGCCGGTTTGACCGGAATTCTTTCGGAAGTGGATCTCCTGTTTCGATTGCCCCTCGAAGCGGATACACACAGCATCAGGGTCTCACAGTTGATGACTCCGAATCCGGAGACGATTGAGGAAGATGCTACGATGGCTTGCGCATTGAATTTGATGTCGATTGGAGGTTACAGGCACCTGCCGGTCATCGCAGAAGACCACACGGTCGGGATTATCTCCATCAAGGATCTCCTCCGCTACCTCAACCATCGTTTGGAAGAATAGCGCTAAAGTCGCTACTACAAGCCCGCGCATAACAACATCGTCGTCAAATTCGGGCTGGTAGTAGCGACTTCAGTCGCTATCTCTTTTCATCCACGGTTCAGGATCGCAGCCCAGCGCATCTGCAAGACGGTTGATGTAGTTGAAGTAGCTGATGATCTGGACAGCATCATGAATTTCGGCCTCCGATAATCCTACTGTACGAAGGTGATCCAGATCCTGTGGCGTCATTTTCGAAGGAGACAACGTCAGCTTCTCGGCAAATTCGCACAAGAAACGTTCGCGAGTTGTTAGCTCAGCGTTTCTGTAATCTTCCTTTACGTGTTCGACAATCAGATCGTCCTGAATGATTTTACGGAGATCCTCCCCGTGCGATTCCGTTCAATAAAAACAGTGATTCACCTGTGAAACCACCGTTGCCAGCATTTCTCTCTCCGCGCGGGAGAGTCCGGAGGGTCCCTTCATAATCCATTTGTAAAACTCTATGCTGATGTGCAGCGATTTAGGATTCAGACTCTGTATCCGGAGAACCTGTGCGATGTAGCCGGCACGTTCAAGCGCTGCATCGTATTCTTTCCTTAACTCTCCGGTTGCTTCTTCCGGTTGTATTACTTTGATCCATGCCATAGACCATCCACCTCACGATGTACAATAAAAGTGCCAAAGCAATGAGTAATGAGCAATGAGTACTGATTCGGGGACTCATTGCTCGGAACTCATTGCTCATTACTGTAAATGAAATGGAATTATAAGCAATTTGGGTTGTTTCTTCTCATTTTGTTTTTTGCTTTGCTGATTCGTGTTCTGTTCATCCGGTCGGTTGTTGATCGTGATTGGCCCTTTTCCGTTTTTTACTACGGCGATTCTCATCACTACCATCTTTATGCAATGGCTTTGATCGAAGGGGAACTGTACGATCAAGGAATTCCATTCCATCCTCCTTTCTATGCATGGTTTTTAAGCGCAATTTACAAGATTTTGGGACCACCTGTAAATTCTGGTTATCCGTATAAGTTCTGGATGGCGGTGATCAATTCGATTACAGTAGCCTTTACCTGGTTGTGGTGGCGCAAAACGATCGGCGAACTCTCGGCTTTGATCGGAGCGGCGCTGCTCTGTTTCCATTTCGGATGGTTGCTGTTTTCGGCTACATTCGCGAATGAAGTCTTGTATTGCCTTTTCCTGTCTGCCACTGCAGGACTGCTCTGGTTAAGGGCAACAACATTTTCGTGGCGGGACGCAACGGCACTTGGTGTTCTTACAGGTGTAGCGGCATTAACGCGAGGGGAGCACTCAAGTCTCTGGCCGTTTTTTCTTCTTTATTTGTGGATTCAGCGAGACAGAACCGTATCTATGAACAATCATTTTGCTCGCTGGGGTTTAGCGGTAGCGATATCCCTTCTCGTTCTGATTCCTACGACTATTCGAAATTGGAAAGTGCTTGGAGCACACAATCAAAGGACCGCGCATCTCGAGCCGTTGTCGACGTTCGTGACGGTCACATCCTACGGTCCCGTGAACTTCGCTCTGGCAAACAGCGATTCTGCGGATGGTGGATTCACCCCTGAGCTCATCAGTAAATTGGATGGTGGTGGGGGAATTAATATGGAAAACGCCGGGCATCGGAAGCTCTATATTCATGGATACTCCATTGGAATTGCATGGATCAAAGAAAATCCGGGGAGAGCATGTCAGCTGTTTCTGCGGAAGTTTAACCGCTGGCTGGATGGCCTTCGAATCGGCTTTGGTGTTTCGAATTTTCCCGGAGGATTATCCGGTAATCGACCGCCTGTGGATTTGTTCATTCCAGATCCTCAACGGATAAAATGGCCGCGCGCATTGATTGTGGCAATAGGAATTTTCTTTTCATTGAAAAAAGAGTATCGTGCTTTTTCCATCTGCACTCTGATTCTTTTGCACCGGTTGATCCTGACAGAACTGTTTTTCGGTTATGCGCGAGGTTTAGTAGTGATGCTGCCTGTAATCATTCCGCTGGCGCTTCTCCCGTTAATTGTTGCATCGAGCAAATGGCCGGTTGTCAAAAAGGTAGCTGGAGTTGTAACAATTGTTGCTGTCATTTTGTTTACTTTGCAAGCCTTGGAGATTGCAACCGGACCGCCACGAAATTTTCAGGCGAGTGGCTCTTCCGACAATCGTGGGAAAATCATTCAGGACGATTGGGTCAAAATCTGGCCGGCTACAAACTGATGCATATAATATTCACCGCAGAGCCCGCAGAGGGCGCAGAGTAAAACCAGAGACTAATTTTTAGCTCTGCGTACTCAGCGTCCTCTGCGGTGAAAAAAGGAGGAAAGTTATGAAGTTTGTGTGGCTGTTGATCATTGCTCTTATTCCAATCGCGGTTGAAGCTGCGATTAAAATGGAACCAGTTGATTACAGTTCCGGTGGCGTCACGATGAAAGGCTTCCTTGCATACGATGATGCAAATCAAGGAAAGAGGCCTGGTGTTCTGGTTGTGCATGAATGGTGGGGACACAATGAATACGTTCGCAAACGCGCAAGAATGCTTGCGGAGCTTGGCTACACTGCGCTTGCCGTGGATATGTACGGTGGTGGAAAGCAGACGGCCCACCCGGCGGAAGCGGGAAAGTTCACTCAAGAAGTGATGAGCAACATGGATATTGCAAAGGCGCGATTCCTGGCTGCGATGGAAACTTTGAAGGCTCACAAAACCGTTGATCCGCAGCGTATCGCCGCCATCGGATATTGTTTTGGAGGTGGCCTTGTTCTGGAAATGGCCCGGGCAGGAGTGGATCTGGACGGAATCGTTAGTTTTCATGGCAGTCTCGACACAAAGAATCCAGCGAAGCCTGGAGTGGTCAAAGCAAAAATCCTCGTGGCTCATGGCGCCGCAGATGAATTCATCGAACCGAAAGTGTTGGCAGCGTTTGAACAGGAAATGAAAAATGCAAAAGTCGATTACAAGCTAATCACCTACCCGGATGCGAAACATAGTTTTACAAACTCTGATGCGGACGAGATGGGTAAAAAGGCAAACATCGCGATTGCTTATAACGCGGAAGCGGATCGTAAATCGTGGGAAGATATGAAAAGCTTTTTCAAAGAGATTTTTGGAACGTAAGTGATAGTCTTTTTTGAGATTGAACCCGCAGAGAAAACATATCTGTCGAAGTTTTTTCGAAAAGGTGCCGCCGTTTATGTCAAAGAAAAGCTGTCTGCAGAAAACGCAGAAGACTTTTCCGATGCCACGGTGATCTCCACTTTTGTTGGATCTAACATCGACAAGAAGATCCTGCAAAAAATGCCGCGCCTGAAGCTGATTGTAACAAGATCCACCGGGTACGATCACATTTCCATGGACGAATGCAAGAAGAGGGGAATCGCTGTCGCCAATGTTCCTTCCTACGGAGAGTATACGGTCGCTGAGCATACGTTCGGGCTGATTCTTACACTGTCCAGAAATATTCATAAAGCGTATTACCGAATGAAATCTTCGGAGCATTTTTCGTACAAAGGATTGGAAGGGTTTGATCTGCGGGGGAAAACGCTCGGAGTGATCGGCGCAGGCCACATCGGTTTGCATGTGATCAAAATCGGCCGCGGATTTGGAATGAATGTGCTGGTTACGGATAAGAACCGCTCCTCTCTTCTGGCGGAAGTGCTGAATTTCCAGTATGTGGAGCTGGAGGAACTGCTGAAAAATTCCGATGTTATTTCTTTGCATCTTCCTTACATGCCTCAGACCCATCATTTGATCAACCGTTCCAACCTGGCGCTCATCAAGAAGGGTGCGATTCTGGTCAATACCGCGCGAGGCGGCATTGTCGAAACCGAAGCCATCATCGAAGGCTTGGATCGTGGAATTTTTTCGGGAGTGGGCCTCGACGTGCTGGAAGGGGAACAGATGATACGTGAGGAGAAAGAGGTCCTCACTCGAGAACATTCGCCGGATGATCTGAAGCTGCTTTTGAGCAATCACATTCTGATGAACCGGGAGAATGTCATCATCACTCCTCACAACGCGTTCAACTCCAGAGAAGCGGTTCAGCGGATTTTGGAGACGACTAAAGGCAACATTGAAGCATTTCTTGCAGGGAAGACCCTGAACCTGATTGTGTAAGTCGTCGCATTTAACAATTAATTTACAAACCTGAACAGCGGTTCCTGCCGTATTAGTAACGATGCACACCAACCTCCTTTCGAATCTCTCTGTTGAACCCAACAATCCGAGAATCCACTTACGTTTATCTCTTGCCCTCTATGGAATTTCGGACTTGCGAAGATTGCTGGGCGCAATCGTCGATGCGTTTGTTCTTGTCACGGGAGCTGAGGGTGGCCAGGTCACTTTGTTTGATCGCTTTGTGCCGCGCTTGTCCTTGGCACATGACAAATCCGGATCCTCCGTGGAACCGTTTGAAACGAACATTCCGCCGTCTGCTGTCTACGAAATCGCAAGGAAACATAAAGTTTGCTTTGCTTCTGCCGGCTTTTACATTCCGTTAGTGGCTCCGTCAACAGTAGAAGAGAGCCTCGGGCTGCCGAACATGACACTGGGAATTTTTTATGGTGAAGGTTTTTCCGTTCGTTATGATCAAGAACAGCTGGAGAGTCTCGAGATTTTGGCAGCACACGCGGCGATGGCGATTGAGAACATTCGCTTAAATCACATGTCCACGGTGGATCACTTGACCGAGTTATACCGGCGTCGTTTTATTATGGATCTTCTTAGTTTAGAATTGCACCGGTCTTACCGCCATCGTTATCCGGTAACCGTAATGATGATGGATATCGATCGCTTCAAGAGTGTCAATGACCAGCACGGGCATGTAGCCGGCGACAAAGTTCTTTGTCGTGTTGCCCAGGCATTGAAAAAGGGCTCCCGCAAGGAAGATTTGATCGGCAGGTACGGCGGTGACGAATTTCTGTTGATTCTGCCGCATACAGGAACGCACGGCGCAGTGCTGATAACCGAACGTCTTTGTGAATCGATCCGAAACATCCGATTCGATTTTCTGGAAGTTCCCGTTACAGTTTCCGCCGGTCTTGTATCCTTTCGCAACGCCGATCCTCGCGAACCGGAAGAAGTAGTTCGACAGGCGGACGCCGCGCTCTATAAGGCAAAATCGCTGGGTCGAAACATGTCTGTTGTTATCCCCGATCCCAACTTATCCCGGTAAAAGATTACTGGACAGCCTTTCCCTTCTGTCGCATTGAAATAGTCACAGAGACCCATCGTTTTGAGCGTTTAGCTTCGTATCGTAGATGGGGGAAAACTGTACTTGTAGAGATTGCTCGATCCATGATTGATACAGAATTGATTGCAAAAATATCCGTTCGCGACCGAAAAGCTTTTGATTCAATTTACGATCGATATGCGTCGGTCCTTTTTTCTTTCTGTCTCCGCATTCTAAAACAGAAAGCCGAAGCGGAAGACGTACTGCAGGAAATCTTTGTTCAGGTCTGGAGAGATGCACCCCGTTTTGATCCAAGGCGAGGATCGCCGCGGAGCTGGCTCTTTACGATAGCGCGAAGCCGCGCGTTGGATCGATACCGGAGTCGAAAAATTGCTCAAAACAGGATGGAAGAAGAGACATCAGCAGCAATTAACGGCATCTCCAGTCAGGAAGATCTTCAATCCACCAGAATCCGTAACCAATACGTAGCCAAAGCTCTGAACAAGCTTACTCGAAAACAAAGGATGGTTCTTGAGATGCTTTACTACGAAGGCTTTACTCAAGAAGAGATTTCAGAACGGCTGGCTGAGCCGGTTGGAACAATAAAATCCCGCGTTCGATCCGCGTTAATTGCACTTCGATTCCACTTCAACAAAAGGAGAGAGAAAAAGCCAGGTAAAAGGAAATTGTAACAATAAAGGATTGGGGCTGCGGAACCTTTTATCCGCAGCCCCAACGAACTGCTGCTGTGAATCGTGATGCTAGGGGGCCGGTGCGCCGTGACCCTCATTCAATCCCTGATGGGGCAGAGCATAGAACGGAAATTCCGTCATGTAAGGTTTGTCGTTGGTGTTTACCCCATCTCCTACGCCGGCGAATGGATTGCCGAGCGCGATCAGGCTGATGATTACATCGCTAACATCAACCTGTGTATCATTGGGTGTTGCGCCACCGCCGATTTTTCGACCGTTTGGAAAAGCGGAATCGGTGGCAACATCCACACGAAGAACGTCGCCTGTTTTACCCGGTTCAATGGGCACGTGGTGACAGCCAGGTGCCGGGATATTGTCCAGGTTGATCGTTCTGAGAATATCGAATCGATTTGTCTTCAGCGCATCTACGGTAGCCTGCGGAATTCCCAATGCGCTGTAGGCTTTCAGGAATTCTAAGTCCCTTACCAGAATCGGATTCAGGAAATAACTTGCGAAGTTTGCTACATCAGTTATTGGTTTGGTGCGAAGGTACTTGCTCTGGTCCTGAACACCGATCAGGCCGGCGTTCACGAGGGGAAGTGCCTCCCGGCCGCACTGGACCCAGGGACCGGACTCGATCGGATCATCGCGATCAGCCCTTAGAACGCGAGTCTGACGACGGCTCGCTGAAGCCCACACGGCTACAAGTGTGTCATCTCCGCATGTGCCGTTGTGTGGAATGGGGCCACCAAGAACTTTTTCAGTTGGAACTTCAAGCGCCATGACGTTGAGATTAAAACCGGCAAACACGTCTTCTCCCGGACTTCTTCGTCCGCCTGGTATCGCGTTGTTATTTTCAGTGCCGGGGTTCAAATTCAGGATGTCGAAAATCCCTTTCTCATCCAATTGGTAAGCATCATCCATCACTCCCACAAAGGCCCGGCCTTCAGAACCCATGTCGCAGATGAAACTTTTGACAAAGTCATCATCGTACAGACCGTTCTCGAATTGTCCCGGATTATCCGGATTGCTTCCGCCATAACCGGAAAATGGTCCAAGACCGTAAGCGATGCGATCTGTAAGCGGACCGACATTTGCCGGCGCCATCTGGCAGCCCTGCCCAATGACAGTCTTTGAGCTTGTGCCGTCGCTGTGTTTTGTTACCTTGGTCACATTGTAAGTGAACGTCGCTCCACCGATTTGAACCAGGAGTTCCTTGCCGCCTCCCGGAGGTAAGGTAAGATCCGTGTTATCGACTCTAGGAGGTTTTCCACAGTTGAGCTTGATTTGGTAAGTTACTTCATCGTCTAGGAGTCCGGTACCGCGTGAGATGTGAAACTCATAAAGGACATTGCAACCCAGCCGCGTTTGCTGATTGCCCTGTCCCGGCTCGTGCAGGCCATTGTAACCCGCAGCCAGATAAAGTTTTGAATGGTCTCCGTCTGAGACCCATGCGTACATATCGGTGTTGTCGCATTCAGGGTCTTCCAGAATGGCCTGGGCTTCACGATGACTTGAGGCCGAGACCGGCAGGATACAGAAAACTGACAGCGCCGCAAGAGCAGCCATGCCGAAAAGAAAAAACTTAATTCTCATTTAATTCTCCCTGTTGTTTTTTAGTACTACAACGAATACGGGAGGAAGCGAAAGTTGGGATTGTTTTTTTTATTGCGAGGTTATTAGGATCTCTTCGATTTTTTGTTCGAGGTTGCAGATCTTTGCCAAAAGCGCAGGGAATTCCCGATTGACAAGGATAGTGATGTAAAGATGAAGGTCCGGTCGCCGAAAAACATAACTACGAAATCCGGAGCCGTTGCCACTGTGAAAAAACCGGGCCTTCCCTTCATCCGTTTTCTCACTGATCCAGCCGTATCCCATTTGCCCCATCTCTCCTTTTGTGTATGGAGTAAACATGGCATTCACCACACTGTGAGTCAGGAAATAAGCAGCATAAAGTGACTCATCCCAGCGGAGTAAATCATCCACCGTAGAACGACGTCCCCTGCGCCGCGAATATCGGTGGTTTTTTGTTCCAGATATTCCGTATCCGGATAGTTGTGACCGCGCGCACGCTTTCGCAAAGCAGAGTCTCCTTCCAATCCGGATTGAGCCATTTTCAGCGGGCCAAACACGAGATCTTGCATCGCGTCAGCAAATGGTTTGCTTGAGACTTTTTCCGCGACCATAGATAAGACAGTGAATCCAACATTGCTGTAGCGAAACATTGCACCGGGCTCAGCTAAGAGTCCTTTTGGCTCGTAGGCCGGTGGTGTTTCCTGCGGTTCCGGCCAGAATTGCGGATAAAAGCGAAAGAGCCAGAATGCAAGCGTGTCCACATCAATGCCTGAAGAATGAGAAAGTAGATGGTGGATCTTCACGGATTTCCATTGCTCCGGCCAATTGTCGATGTACTGCGCCACAGGATCTTGAAGGGATAACTTTTTTTGATCAACTACTCGCAGAATGGCAGCAGCTGTAAGCTGCTTCGTTGAAGAAAAGATCATGAAGCGAGTTTCAGGAGTGTTTGGAATTCGCCGAACCCAGTCTGCGAAACCGTACGCTTTGCGAACGAGCGGTTTCCCATCTACGGCAATCAGTAAAGCGCCTGAAAATTGCCGCTCCGGTATTGCTTCGAACAGCGCGGCATCAGCCAAACACTCCAGTTTTTCGACAATCGATATTGGCTTTGCTTCTTCAGTCCAGGTCGTGCACGTCAAACAACATATCAGCACCAGCACAACGCCTTTCCATGTAGCCGTGTCTAATCCTATCAACTGCTATTTTCGCACGACGAAAGTCCGAACAAACCTTTGCAGAAAGATTGCGAGGTAGGCGCTTCCGATGTGACCTTTTCAAAAGTCTATATCCTTGTTCCGCGTACTGCTGTGACGGTAGACAATGGTGACAAGACTCGCACTTGTGTAGTCACGTTCAGCTCTGAAGCTTCATCCGGCAAAGGCGTTACGACCGAATCGATGAGTATTTTAAGACCGTTCCCAAGAAAAGTGAACGTGTTCAAAAAACCCTTGACAAGCGGCCTTTCCAGGCTGTATTATATTTTTGAACACGTTCAAAAACGTGATTCGAGGAGGACGTCATGTACATCTTTACGGGTTACGTGCTTTACCTTCTAATCAGTATTGCCATCACGATCTGGGTGGCCCGAACCCTTCACAAGAACGGGCGCATTTTCCTCGTTGACACTTTCCTTGGCAACGCCGCGCTGGCCGATTCGGTCAACCACCTGCTGGTGGTCGGCTTCTATCTGATCAACATAGGTTATGTGGCTCTTGCTTTGAAGTACGGGGAGAAACCGGCAAATCTTGCCCAGACGGTCGAGTTTTTGAGTACAAAAGTGGGAACGGTGCTGCTGGTGCTCGGCGGAATGCACTTCTTCAATCTTTATGTGTTTTCCAAGATGAGGAAGCGCGCGATGTTGCGGCAAGCGCCTCCACCGGTTGCGCCTCAGGAGTTTCTGCATGCGAATGCCGCCGCTCGGTAACAGGAGGCCAATATGAAACGCCTTTACGTGCTCTACGATGAAAACTGCGGTTTGTGTTATGAGCTGAAAAACTGGGTTGCTCGCCAGCCGGCTTTTCTGGAACTCAGATTTGTTCCTGCTGGTTCGCAGGAAGCATGGAGGATGTTCCCGGAAGTGCTAAAGCCTGGAAGACCGGAAGAGTTGATTGTCATCAGTGATGAAGGCGGAGTTTATCGTGATACACAAGCGTACATCATGTGTTTGTACGCGTTGCAGGAATACCGTGAATGGGCCATGCGTTTGTCTACTCCCGGCTTGATGCCACTGGCTCGCCAGGCATTTCGTTTCATTTCTCGCAACAGGAGCCGGCTGTCCGATTGGCTGGGAATGGATGGCGAAGCCCGGCTGGCAACAAGATTGAAACAGGAAATGCCTCCCACCTGTGATCTTCGCAAAGGGGCATCGGGAACGCATTGTCCTTACTGCAAAACCTCAATTTCCAAAGGAGAAGCGGTTTATTGTCCCGAGTGCGGTGCAATTCATCACAGGGAATGCTGGATTGCGAATGGTTACCGTTGCAGTATATTTGGCTGTGCTCCAGAACCAGGCACCGTGGGAGTCTACGCATGATAGTAAAAGTAAAAAAGTCTGAAGAAACAAGACGTCGAATTCTAGAAGCGGCTCTCGAGCTGTTTCGTGAAAAGGGCTTTGAACAAACAACGATGAGGGAGATCGCTGAAAGGGCCTCGATGGCTCTGGGAGCCGCTTACTACTATTTTGATTCAAAGGAAAAACTTGTATTTGCGTACTATCAGGCATCCCTGGAAGAGATGCAGGAATACATTGCGCGGCCGACGATTCAAGAAGTTCGCAGTTTAAAAGAGCGTTTGCAGCTTGTGCTGGATTACAAATTTCGGCAGATGAGGCCGTACCGTAGTTTTCTTGGCGTCTTATTCCGGGTTGCCGCGGATCCGAGCAGTCCGTTGTCTCCGTTTGGCGAACAAACGCGCGAAATCAGGGAATCCAGCATTCGCGTATTTCAACAGATGCTCGAAGGTTCTGAACCTTCGATCCCTTCTGATATGAAAGAGCATCTGCCACGTTTACTCTGGCTTCTTCAAATGGGACTCATTCTGTTCTGGCTGCATGACCATTCGCGTGGCCAGACGCGCACAAAAAATCTGCAAGACAAAAGCCTGGATCTGGTCCTCAGCCTGATCAGGATCGGCAGATTGCCCTTGATGGGACCTGTCCGGAGATCTGTGCTGGAAATGTTAAAGGTGTAGCGGAGCAAAGTAGCGCGGACGTCTCGTCTGCGGCTGCTCGCAGGCGGACGCCCGCGCTACTTTGTTTACCAACTACTTCAACGCTTCCGTTCGAAGCGGCCGGATTTTGCGATAAACGGCGGAAGGGGAGCGTTGTTGTAAAAGATCGCGGTCGATCGAGATTCCAAACAGAGTTTCGTTTTCTTTTAAATAAGGAAATATGAGAGTCCAATCTTCTTCTGTAATCTCTGCGAACTCGCCCCCGTTTAGCTGATCCTTTTCCAGGATTTTGTGCGGGTCGCGCACGTAGATTGCGCCGCCGGAAGCGAGCGAGAAAAGATTGCTACCAGGATAAGGAGTGGGCAGCTCTTCAATTTGCGCGTGATCGTTCCACCGAATTCCGTTCAAAATTACAAATCCACCGCCGGTCAGTGGATCGCCCGCCATGAAAGACTCCGCAAGATAATCGAGACATGTTCCATTGATGACCACACGCGGCGAACCAACAGCGTTGATCAGCGGTCGTCCTGCGGCGTTGCCCATGATATAAGCGCTGCCTCCTTTAGCTCCGTAAAAGAAGGTCTGGCCCACATCGCCGTAAACGACAAGTTTTCCGCGATGAAAGATCTGGCCAAGCTGATCCTGCGCATTTCCGTGAACATGAATTTCGGCGCCATCGAGCCCGGATGCCAGATAATCGCCGGAAGATCCATACACATGAATTCGCAATCCGTCCGACTTTTCCTGAAGTCCGCATCCGATGAAACGATGGCCGGCGCATCGATAAACCACGATGTTCCGCCAGCCTGATTGATAAGCGCGCACGATCTGCAAGGAAAGAGAATCCGGCCCTTCCGCTTTAAAGCGACGCGCATCGATTACGAGCGGGTCCGTAGCTCTTTTCGCAGGAAGGACGCCCGCGGTACTTTGTTTATCGAGCAAATTATTGATTGCGTTCTCCACTTCTGAAACAAACCATTTGCGCGGGTGATTTTGCAATTGTGGCAGATCACGCAATCGCGTGAGCTCTTCCAGTGTGTCAGGCAGTGCAGGTTTCGATGCCGGGCGTTCCTCACGGGCATCATACCGAAGCGTGATCGGCTCTCCAAACTTATTCGCGCTTTGTAGCGTGGGCGTCTCGCCTGCGTAATCCACGGAAAACAGAAATGCGCCTCCATCCGTATGGCTTCCACCGCGCGCATTCCAGTATTGATCCGCAACCGGACACACACGCGGATCCTCCGATGCGATGCTCTGCAAGGTGGCATCGATCGCCTGTTTCTCTGAGGCGATCAAACCAATCTGCACTTCTCCTTCATGAAGCGCAAAAACTTGCGGGCGAAGCATCGATGTGTCGGTGATGCCAAGAAGCTGGAATTGTTTCTTCTCCACATCGTTTCTCGCGATGATGAAAAACCACGGACCATCCGGCGAACCATTCATGTGCGCCAACTGAAGAATTTTGTACAGTTCCTGTTTTTCCGGCGGTAACTGTTGAAAATCTCGCTCTGTTGTAGGCGCCATCGATTCGATCACCCACTCTAGCGGATATTCAAAACTTCTGCTGAGCAGATCAAATAAAAGCACCGATACTTCCGTGTCCGTAAGAAAGAGTGGGTGAAGCCCATGCTGTCGCAAGTACTCGCAGACGCCGAAGTAATTTGCGAAATCACCGTTGTGAACGAGCGCTTCATGCATTCCGATGAAAGGATGCGCGCCGCCCGGATGCCACACGCGTCCTTTAGTCGGATACCTCTGGTGCGCAATCCATCCATGCGCTTTGAATTCGTGCAGCCGGTAATAGTCAATTACTTGCTCCGCATAACCCACCAATTTGAAGACCAGTAGATTCTTTGCGTGACTCATCACAAAAGCGCGTTTATCACCAAGCGATGCATAAAAAGCTTTGTTGATGTTGTAACTGTTCTGAAATACAAATTCGTCTTCGAGTTCGTTTCCTTGAAGCTCGCGAAGCTCTTTTTGTTCCGCAAATTTTGTTAATTCCTGCGCACGCGTTTTGACGAAGTAACGCACCACATCCGGTGGCTTTACTTCGAGTCCTGCGTCGCGAAAATTATCCACGGTCGGGATTTCCTGAACTTCATCGATCTCATAGGAATTGTTGATCCACTCCCGCTCCACTTCCGCTCTCGCTTTAGGATCGATGTACGCCAATTGCAAGATGTAATCTTCATTGAGAACTCGGTGTGACACTTTGAGTTCCTCAGAAACAAGTCCTATAGCGGCGATTCCTCCCCCTTTGCCATTTCCACGGTTTTGCATTTGCAAGGAAGGAACGAAAAGATGTTTTCCTGCAACCGGCAGGGAGGACATCAATCCGACTACACCACATCCGCCTTCCGCTTCCTCTTTGCGGGATCTGATCTGATGCTCAGAGGTCAGCGGTGTTAAGGACTTTCTGGCGTTCCTGAGGATGCTTGCTTTGTCCATTATTCCTCGAATAATCGTGGATCCTGATCGTAATCGTATCGTTGATCTTGATCTCTAATCGAAATTCGATTAAAGATAAACGATTACGATTCGATCACGATTAAGATTACGATTACGATCCACGATTTATTCCTCGATGTATTCCAACAAGTCGGTGCGGCCACGAAGTTCCATCATTGTTTCAAGACCCAGCATGTCCAGATATTCGATCAGCCGGTTTCGCCACGCATGAAAAAGATTTATGATTCTTTGTGCCGCCCAGTCCGGATCGATCAATGGTGTTAATTCCGGATCGCTGGTGGCAATGCCAAAAGGGCATCCACGACCGCGCTCGCAATTCGTGCAGCGGTCGCATTCAATCGCAACAAGCTCCGCTGTGCCGACAACCACTCCGTCCGCGCCCAGAGCAACCGACTTAATGATGTCGAGTGGAGTCCGGATTCCGCCGGATGCGAGCACCACCAGCTCATCGCGAATTCCTTCATTCATGAGAAACTTGTGAACTTTTGGAATCGCAAACTCGATCGGCGTCGCAATGTTTTTCTTCGCGATATCCGGCGCGGCGCCTGTTCCACCATAAGATCCATCCAGCTGCAAAATATTTGCGCCTGCATAATAGCTGCCGACTGCGACCATATCGACATCACTCGGTGTCGATACTTTGACTGAAATCAGCGCATCGGGATTTACAACGCGAATCCAGTCCAAATGTTTCTTGTGATCTTCTACTGAATAAACACTGTGGAAAGGAAATGGAGAAAAAAGAGAGCTCCACTGCAGTGATCCACGCATTTTTGCAACTTCCGCAGTAACTTTATCCGCCAGTAGATGGCCGCCGAGGCCAGGCTTCGCACCTTGCGCGTATTTGAATTCAACGATCCGGGTCCGGCGTATCGTGTCTTCACGCACTCCAAAGAGTCCTGTTGCGACTTGGGTGATCACATGATCCGCGTAAGGGATCAGTGCATCCGGATAGCCGCCTTCTCCTGTGGACATGAATGTGCCGAAAGCCTTCGCCGCTTTTGCGCGTCCCAGCATCACATTCAAGCTAATCGAGCCGTACGACATACCTCCGCCATACCAGGGAACGGGAACCCAGATTTGAGCGCCTTCTTTGCGGCGTTTCAGTGGGATGGCGGAGCGATGTAACTCGGGCGTGTCCGCAGCGAGAACGAGAGACGCACGCTCTACAAGC